>JBCAWP010000175.1:0-5830 GCA_038534535.1 Pseudomonadota bacterium | reverse complement strand
AATATCGAGAACGTTCGCAGCGACACGGGCATGGAACGCCGCATGGCCAGTGAGGTTCGGCTGTGCGGTGGTCTGCAGGAAGGATTTCACTGCGGTCACGAGCTCGCTGAGCGAGGGGTGCTCATGCATGGGCGAGGTCCTTCTCGATCAGGGATAAGATATCGATTTCTGTTTCCGAGACCCGCCGGCCAATGGCGGCACGCTCAACACTCGCATCGGCGCCGGAGCGAAACACATCATACATGATGAGGCACATGATGCCCCATTTCAGGGAGCCGAGAAGCTCCCACCAATCGATTTCGTCTTCGTCATAGGTCTTGCCGCCGGCAGCGGCATAGGCTTCGAGAAGCGGCTTCAGGTCTGAAAAGCCACCGGCGCGCTTGTCAGATTGGCCGAACCGCCAGGAGTTGACGCAGAGCCAACCAATGTCTTCTCGCGGATCGCCAAGATGGGCGAGTTCCCAGTCGAGAACGGCCGCAAGTCCCGCCTCGTTGACCATGAGATTGCCCAGGCGAAAATCACCATGCACAAGTACGGTCGCGGCCGGCGCCGGGGTCTGCGCCTTTAAGACTTGAAAGGCGAGATCGAAAACGGGACGCGGGATATCGAGATCTAGGTAGATCTGCTCATATTTTTCAATCTGATCAGCGCCGCTTGAAAGGTCCAGCGCCGGTAGCGTTGCCAAATCCGTCGCATGGATCGCCGCGAGCGACTGTCCGCAATCACGGGCGAGATGTCCCCTGGCGGTCGTATATTTATCGTCGCGCAGGATGCGCCGCGCGAGCGTCTCTCCAGGAACAAAATCCATAATGAACGCCGATCCAAGGTCGTCTGCCTCGGAACAGATGTGGCGAACCGGCGGCACCGGCACGCCTGCGCGGCCCACCGCCTTGATCAGTTCTGCTTCCCCTGACAGGGAGATCGCGGCTTCAGACCGCGCGTCCGCTTGTCCGTTTGGGGCGCGCCTTAAGATACGATCGGCGACATCACCATCGGCTGTTTCGACCGTAAAGCGCCAGGTTTCCTGGCTTGCGCCGCCAGACAGTCGTTTGAGGTTCGAAACCCGGTTTCCACCAGTCAACAAAGCTGGTGCAAGTGCGTTAATAGCGTTTTCAAGATCACATGACATACCCATATTCGCCACAATTTCGCGGACATTACCAAGTGTCTAAATTTGCGAGGCCGAGACGAGACTAGACGAAATGGCAGCAAAACCACCTTCAGCCCCTGACAAGCCCGACGCCCCGATTCTGCCTAAGCGCAGCTTTTTTGGGTGGCTGCGGAGCCGTTTTCTGGCCGGCGTGGTGATTGCAGCACCGATTGCCATCACACTGTTCGTGGTGGCGGGTATCATCTCGTGGGTGGACGGGCGTGTGAAACCGCTGATCCCACCGGCCTGGAACCCAGAAACCTACGTTCCCTTCGGCATCCCGGGTCTCGGCGTTGTTGTGGCCGTCGTGCTCCTGACCTTGCTAGGCGCCGTTGGCTCAAACCTGATCGGCCGATCGATCGTTCGCGCTGGAGATCAATTTCTCGCTAGCGTGCCGGTCGTGCGCAACATCTATTCACTTTTCAAGCAGTTGTTCGAGACGCTCGCGAGCAATCAGACGACGTCATTTCGGGATATGGTCCTCGTGGAATATCCAAAGCGGGGCACATGGTGTGTGGGGTTTGTCACCGCACCTCTGCGCGGAGAGGTTCTGGAGAAACTAGGCGCGGAGATGATGGGCGTGTTTGTGCCGACCACGCCAAACCCAACGTCTGGCTTCTTCATGTTTGTGCCCCGTAATGAGGTCATCGATCTCGATATGACGGTTGAAGACGGTGCGAAGATGATCGTATCGGTCGGTATGGTCGTTCCCGAACACATGACCAAGGACCAGATCGATGAGGTTTTGTCGAAAATACCCGTCAGCGAAACGGACGGCCCATCAGCGCAGATCGAGCAAGCGCCGGCCAATTAGTTTTCAGGTCGCTCAATTCTCGGGCTGAGGAGTTCTCTTAAGAGCCGAACGGCTTCGCCGCGAATATCTTGTAGATCTGGGTCGCGTTCGACAAGCGCCTGGGCGTCTTTTCGCGCGATGGCAAAGAACTCATTGTGCCGGTCGAGTTTGATTGCATGGAAGACTGGCAGGCCGGATTGTTTCAGGCCGAGCGTATCACCTGGGCCACGTAGGCGGTAATCGGCCTCGGCGATCTCAAATCCATCCTCGGTTCGGCGGAGCGTTTCAAGCCTTGCCTTGGCATGTTCACCAAGCGGCGCGCGGTAGACGAGGAGGCAAAAGGCGGGTTTGTCGCCGCGACCGACGCGGCCCCGCAATTGGTGGAGTTGGGCGAGGCCAAAGCCTTCGGCGCGTTCAATCACCATGATCGTGGCGTTCGGTACGTCGACGCCAACCTCGATGACGGTCGTGGCGACGAGAACGCGCGACTGGCCGCTTCGGAACGTATCCAGCGCAGCATCTTTTTCCGCGGGTTTCAATCGGCCATGGACGAGGCCAACCTCCACGCCAAGGGCGTCTTTCAATACGGCTGCCCGCGTGACCGCATTTGACTCGTCATCATCGGCATCGACGCGCGGGCAAACCCAAAAGGCTTGTTCGCCGCGCGCGGTGGCGCGGCCAACGGCGCTGATTACATCGTCTAGCCGCGTATCGGGGATCGCCCGCGTTTCGACCGGTTTTCGACCAGCGGGTTTCTCATCCAGGATTGAGATGTCGAGGTCGCCATTCACGGCCAGTGCGAGGGTCCGCGGAATGGGCGTCGCGCTCATAACGAGCATGTGCGGGCTGATGGCTTTATCTGCTAGGCGGGCGCGGTCCATAACGCCGAAGCGGTGCTGTTCGTCGACAATGACAAGGCCCAGCCGATGGAACGCAACGGCCTCCTGGAACAGGGCATGCGTGCCGGCGACGATCTGGATCGACCCATCACCGAGGCCCATCATTATTGACTGGCGCGTTGTTCCTTTGTCGCGACCTGTGAGAGCCGCAATATTGAAGCCGAGCGGGGTCAACCATGTGTCGAGCGTTGTAAATTGCTGCCGGGCCAACACCTCGGTGGGGGCCATGAAAGCCGTCTGGTGTCCCGAGGCCGCGGCCTGTACGGCGGCAAGTGCGCCGACAAGTGTCTTTCCCGAACCCACATCTCCCTGGAGCATACGCCGCATGGGTGAGGGTTTTGCGAGATCATGGCCGATTTCCTGGGTGGCGCGCACCTGGGCGCCTGTCGGTTTAAATGGGAGTGACGCGGCTAGACGGTTCTGCTCCGACCGGGCGGTCGGCATTTCGGGAGCGCGGCGTTGCCGCCGGGCAGCCCGGGCGAGCGCAAAGGCTGTTTCTCGGGCCAGCGCTTCGTCATAGGCGAGGCGGTCAAGGGCGCGATCAAACGCCTCCTCGTCATAAATGTCCGGGGCATGAAGGATCGTCAGCGCATCTCGGAAAGTCGGCCACTGGCGTGCCGCTACGAGATGTGGATCGCTCCACTCCGGCAGATCCGGCAGGGTTTCGAGGGCTGCGAGCATGGCATTGTGAACCCGTTTGTTCGTCAAGCCAGCGGTGAGACCGTAGATGGGTTCCACTGGCGGCGGGCGGTCCGGTTTGGCAGGGTCATAGATATGATCCGGATGGACGATCTGGCGTTCTCCGTTGAACTCCTCGACCCGCCCCGACACGATCCGTGACTTCCCGACCGGAAGCTGTCCCGAAATCCAGCGTCCATCGCCGCGAAAAAAGACGAGGGTCAGAAATCCGGTGTCGTCGGCCAAACGGACCCGATAAGGCGCAGCGCCTGAGCCTCTCGGCGCGATGTGGGACTGGACCTCGCCTTGGACAGTGGCGACTTCGCCAGTCTCAGCGGCTTCGAATGTCTCGCGTACGCGGCGATCGAGCCATCTTTCGGGCAGGTGTAGAAGTAGGTCCCAAACGCGTGATCCGCCGATCAGCCGTTCAAAAACGGGTTTCAGCTTCGGGCCGATGCCGGGCAGGGTGTCGAGCTCTGCAAAAAGGGGGAAGAGGCGTTCGTCTCGCATCGCTCGTCGGAATACTCCGTTTGTAAGAATTGGTCAGCTTGCTTTCGCGGCACCGCCGCCAAACCAGCTCATGACCAGGTTCCAGGCCGCTTTCGATCCGGACATGGCGCGCTCTGTCGCCCGTGTCGCGCTCGCCACTAGTCCATTGGTTCGGCTGAGAATATCCGTGATGACGGAAAAGGATTCGCGCCGTACTTTTTCGAGAACATCCCGGGTAATCGAAACGGCCCGATCATTTGTCCAGGCTTCAAAACTTCGGCACCGCCTCTTTGCGAGAAAGCCGAGCTTGAGCGTCATCACACCGTTGACGGCGCCGTCCATCAGCGGGCCGGCCACAAGCCCTCCCATACGTCCAAGGAGGCCGCCTACGATCTCGCCTGTGCTTTCGGTCACATCTTCCATGACGCGGCTTGCGACGACGATTGCGGCGACATCGCGCAGGATGAGAAGGCTGCCCCGCAAATGCGGGCGACCGAAATAAAGGCGCGAGATACGCGCGACGAGATTTACGTTTCGCCACAGCACAATGAAGGCATCGATTGTCCCGTTCATGGAGATCGCCGTCGCGACCCCCACGCCGACCGCTTCGCGATGGATCAATTTGTCGACCTTTGCGTCGAGGTCATTCAAGTGATCCTGTATGTTTGTCTGCTCGAGCGTCTGGACGGCCGCTGCTAGGCGAGACAGTTCCTCGCGGTCTGCTGACGGGATCTGGTCGAGCATTTGCTCAACGTGCGCAAGGTCTGCGCTGATCTGCGGCACGACTGTCGAAAGCTCAGGATTGCGCGCTAAGGCTTTCAGGTAGCGCCGATCGAATTTGAGGCGGGTGGTGAGCGCCGCCGGATCCGGCGATGCAAGGTCTATCGGAACGTCAGGCGGGCGCGCCATAACAGGTGTCATAAAGAAGGAAAGCAGCGGGCGGCCAATAAGAAAGGCGAGAAGGCCCGCCAGGCTGATGGCGAACGCTATTCCCAATAGCGGATGCATATCATCGAACATCCGGTAATAAAGGAAGGCCTGGCCGATGACAGTGAGAAAGGCAATCACGACGAGGGCGGTCGCGGCCCATTTCAAGATCCGCCAGGTCTCTTTCCATTGCGAGGCGAGGTCCCATTCCACCAATTCGTGGCCGTCTTCCTGGTTCTCGCCGCTATCGATTGTTGCCATACGCGCACTGTCTCCCTAATTCCGGCAATAAGAGCCATAGGTTTTGATGGACTGACCTTAAGGATCAGACGTCACTCACTTCCAATACAATAGGGATCGGCAGATGGATGAACGACGCCGTAAAATAAAATTTCGGGCGTGGCGGCGCGGGTTCCGGGAAATGGACCTTCTGATGGGGTCATTCGCCGATGCCCATATCGGCGATCTGGATGATGATAGCCTCGCAGAGTTCGAGCGCTTATTGTCGCTGCCCGACTGGGAAGTCTATGCTTGGCTCGTCGGTCAGAAATCGGTGCCTGATAATCATAAAGGGCCTGTGCTCGACCAATTGATTGCGTTTCGTTACTCCAGCAGCGGCGGCTGAACCGTCAAACGCCAACGCTCTTCCCATCATTCCGTTCGGTCCTGTACGATTTAATGACGCATATCGACATCTTGGCGGGGCTATCGTCCCCGACGCAATTCTGGTCGGCGCCATTCGGTGTCGACATTCAGGCGTTTTCGGACGCGCTGCAAAAGCGCGGCGGGATTGGCCTTTATGTTGCGCGCGACGACCGAACGGCCGTCGCGGCGGTGCAAATGGCGCAGTTTATGTCGCCAAGACTGGAAGCTGTGTTCCTGCCTGGCTGGGAT
>JBCAWP010000174.1:0-5830 GCA_038534535.1 Pseudomonadota bacterium | reverse complement strand
CAAGCATCGAAGTGATCTTCGCTGCTTGGCTTGCCCGCGTCGGAATTGTCGGACTATCGGGCGTCGATACGCGGGCACTCACCCGGCATATTCGCGAAGCAGGCATGCCGAAAGCCGCGATTGCCCATGCGCCAGATGGAAAGTTTGATATCGATGCGCTGACCGAGGCGGCGAAAAGCTGGGACGGGCTCGTCGGGGCTGACTTGGCCCAAGACATGACAAATGCCGATCCCTACACTCTGGGCGAGCGCCTTTGGCAGCCGAATGGCAGCTTTCCGGCCGTGGAGTCCGACGCTTTGCATGTCGTTGTCGTAGATTTTGGGGTCAAGAAGAACATCCTCCGAAATCTGGGCGAGATCGGCGCGCGTGTGACGGTCGTCTCTGGCGACGTGTCGCTCGACGATATCGTGGCGCTGAAACCCGATGGCGTCGTCTTGTCGAACGGGCCAGGTGATCCGGCCGCAACGTTTTTACGGTCGGGTGACCTCATAAAGAGCCTCATAGCCTCGGGGCGCCCGCTCCTCGGGATCTGCCTCGGGCACCAATTATTGGCGCTGGGGCTCGGAGCCTCGACGGTTAAAATGTCCCAGGGCCACCATGGCGCGAACCACCCGGTGAAAGACTTCACGACGGGCAAAGTGGAAATCGTATCCATGAACCACGGGTTCGCCGTTGACGCGTCATCTCTACCAGATGGCGTCGAAGAAAGTCATCGCTCACTGTTTGACGGCTCGAACTGCGGATTGTCGGTCGCCGGAAAGCCAATCATTTCGGTGCAACATCACCCAGAAGCGAGCCCGGGCCCGCAGGACAGTTTCTATCTGTTCGAGCGATTTGCGACCCTGATGCGCGGCGCGCAAGCCTGATCACATTGAGCGCAAAGAAAAACGGCCGGCGAAGCACGCCGGCCGTTTTGTTTTTAGACGCTTGTCAGCTGACTATTTTGCGTCAAACCGGTCCGACATCATGACCTTGTCCCAGGCCGCGACGAACTCAGTGACAAACTTCGTCTTGGCATCATCGCTGGCATAAACTTCTGCCAAGGCGCGGAGCTGGGAGTTTGATCCGAAGACGAGGTCAACGCGTGTGCCAGTCCATTTAACATCGCCCGATTTGCGATCTCGGCCTTCGAACACTTCATCGCCGCCGCCGACGGGCTTCCAGTCCGTTGCGATGTCGAGCACGTTGACGAAGAAGTCATTCGTCAGAACGCCCGGACGATCGGTGAAGACACCGTGCGCGCTGCCATCGAAATTGGCAGACAGGGCCCGCATGCCGCCGACAAGGACCGTCATTTCGGGAACGGTCAGGTCCAGCATATGTGCTTTGTCGACCAGCATCTCCTCAGCCGAGAGGATCCGCTCATCGGTGAGGTAATTGCGGAACCCGTCTGCTTTCGGCTCAAGCACCTCAAAGGCCTCGGCATCGGTCATCGCGTCGGTCGCGTCAGTCCGGCCAGGGGTGAACGGAACATCGATATCGACGCCGGCGTCTTTGGCCGCTTTTTCAACGGCCGCGCAGCCGGCGAGCACGATCAGATCGGCCAGCGAAACTCTGACATTACCGGACTGGCCGCCATTGAAGTCAGACTGGACGCCTTCAAGCTTGGCGATGACCGAGGCGACATCGCCGGCGGTGTTCACAGACCAGTCTTTTTGCGGGGCGAGGCGAATACGTGCGCCATTGGCACCGCCGCGCATGTCCGTTTTCCGGTAGATAGAGGCCGATGCCCAAGCTGTCCGCACCAGATCTGACACAGATATGCCAGCGGCCAGGATCGCCTCTTTCAGAGCTTTGATCTCTGCCGGGCCAACAAGATCATGGTCCACAGCCGGGACAGGGTCTTGCCAGATCAGAACTTCGCTCGGCACTTCTGGGCCGAGATAGCGATCGACGGGACCCATATCGCGGTGGGTGAGCTTGAACCAAGCGCGCGCGAATGCGTCGGCAAACTCGTCCGGGTTCTCATGGAAGCGTTTGGAGATCGGCCCATAGATCGGGTCCATCCGCATGGCCATATCCGCCGTCGTCATCATCAGCGTGACTGTGTCACCCGATCCATCGACTTGCGGCGCATGGTCCTCGGCTTTCAGATCTTTTGGTTCCCACTGCCAGGCGCCCGCTGGGCTCTTGGTCAGTTCCCACTCATATCCGAACAGGACGTCGAAATAGCCATTATCCCAGGTCACCGGATCCGGGGTCCACGGGCCTTCGATGCCGGAGGTGATGGCATCCTTGCCTTTTCCGCTGGCGTGTGACGACAACCAGCCAAGACCCATGGCCTCCATTGGGGCGCCTTCTGGCTCCGGGCCGACGGCGGATTCTGGGCCGGCTCCGTGGGCTTTCCCGAACGTGTGACCACCTGCCACCAGCGCGACGGTTTCCTCGTCATTCATCGCCATCCGCGCGAAGGTGAGACGAATGTCGTGCGCAGAGCCGAGTGGATCTGGCACGGCGTCCGGGCCTTGAGGGTTCACGTAAATGAGGCCCATCATTACTGCGCCCAGCGGGTTGTTGAGCTTGCCCGCATCGGCATCAACACTCTTTACGTCGCGCACGACGCCGGCATAGCGGCTATTCGAGTTGTCAGACGTGGCCAGCCATTCGGTCTCTGGACCCCAGTAGATATCGCCTTCCGGCTCCCAGATGTCAGCGCGGCCACCGCCAAATCCGAAGGTTTTGAAGCCCATGGACTCAAGCGCCACATTGCCCGTCAGGATCAATAGGTCCGCCCATGAGAGCTTCGCACCATATTTCTGCTTGATCGGCCAGAGGAGGCGGCGTGCCTTGTCGAGATTGCCATTGTCTGGCCAGCTGTTCAGCGGGGCGAAGCGTTGGGCCCCAGTTGCGCCGCCGCCGCGGCCATCATGGATGCGGTACGTCCCGGCGGCGTGCCAGGTCATACGAATGAAGAACGGGCCGTAATGGCCATAGTCCGCCGGCCACCAGTCCTGGGAGTCCGTCATGAGCGCGTGGAGGTCTTTCTTCACCGCCTCATAGTCGAGCGACTTGAACGCCTCGGTATAGTCGAACCCTTCGCCCATGGGGTCCGACAGGGCCGAGTTCTGGCGCAGAATGCTGAGGTCGAGATTGTTCGGCCACCAATCCTGGTTCGACATCCGCCAAACCGTGCTGTCCTTACCGGACCGGCCTGTCATTGGGCAGAGGCCAGTTCCTGTCGTGTCGGATCCGTCCATGGAATACTCCTTTGAGGTGTGAGGGTCGAAACTTTTACGTGTGACTCGGTTATATGAGCCGCGCAGCTATTAATCCAATCGATATTACGAATTTTAACTATAGGATTTTCAACTGGTTTATTTTCAGGAGCTCAGCGCCGGTTTGACGACCGCAAAATGTCCGCACGCGCGGTCGTCTTGTGAAACGGGGGATGTCGCGCCACTGTCCGGTCGATGAACTTATCTCCGCGATCCTACGCCATAATCTTGGCGTCGGCTTTCACATTCTTGGGATGTGACGGCAGCGGATCGGCGCCGGCTTCCGGAAAAGCGACAATCGCCGTCGCCACGAATTTCGAACCCGCCATGGCCGACCTCTCAGCGGCCTTCACCGCAGAAACCGGATACGAGCTCGACATCGTGGCGGGCTCGACGGGAAAACTCTATTTTCAGATTGCGCGCGGCGCCGCGATTGATGCCTTTCTGGCTGCCGATGTCGACCGCCCTGACCGTCTGATTGAGGACGGGCTCGCCGCGCCGGAGTCGCAATTCACCTATGCCATTGGCCGGCTGGTCCTATGGGATCCGTCTGGCGACGATGTCGGCCCCGACCGCCTCAACGCGCCAAACCGTGGATGGCTCGCAATCGCCAATCCTGACCTCGCGCCCTATGGCCGCGCAGCGTACGAAACTCTTGCAACGCTCGGCGGCGACACGTCGGCCGAGCGAGACATCGTTAAAGGCGAAAGCGTGGGGCAGACCCTGGCTTTTGCTGCGACGGGCGGGGCCCGCCTTGCCTTTGTCGCGCAGTCGCAAATCGAAACACTGCCGGAGCCCCTCCGCGGATCGTATTGGCGTGTGCCCGCCGAGATGCATGCCCCGATCCGCCAGGATGCAGTGCTTGTGACGCGCGGCGCAGATAACCTCGCTGCCCTTGCCTTCATGGACTTTCTCGCCAGCGATGTGGCAAGGGACATCATCGAAGAGCTTGGTTACGATACGGAGGATGCGTGCCAGACCTCAGCGCGCTGTGGCTAACCTGCCTTTTGGCAGCTGTCACCACGGGTGTGCTGCTGGTGATTGGAACCCCGCTCGCCTGGTGGTTGGCAACAACGCGCGCGCGGCTGAAACCCGCCATTGAAGCCGTCGTGGCCCTCCCGCTTGTCCTGCCGCCGACCGTCCTCGGCTTCTATCTCTTGATCTTACTGTCGCCCGAAGGCGCCCTCGGGGCGCCCTGGGTGAGCCTTACGGGAAACAGTCTCAGCTTCACCTTTACGGGGCTCGTCATCGGTTCGGTGGTGTATTCGCTTCCCTTCATGGTCCAACCACTTCAAGGGGCTTTTGAGCGAATTGGTCGTTCGACAATGGACGCGGCGGCGAGTTTGCGCGCCAGTCCGTGGGACGCGTTTGCCTCGGTTGTTGTGCCCATGTCGGGCCGCGGGTTTCTCACCGCTTGCGTCTTAACCTTCGCCCATACGCTCGGCGAGTTCGGTGTGGTCTTGATGGTCGGCGGGAATATTCCGGGCCGCACACGGACAGTGTCGATTGAGATCTATGAACAGGTCGAGACGCTGGCATATGGCGAGGCCCACCGCCTGTCCTTAATTCTGCTACTCCTTTCGTTCGCCGTCTTGCTCTCGGTCTACACGTTCAATCGTCGGGCGCGTGTCCATGTCGGATGATGCGCTAAGCATTCAGGCGGGCATCGCGCTCGAAGGGTTTCGTCTTGAGATTGACCACGCCGTGCCAATGGTCGGTGTCTCGGCGGTCTTTGGCCCCAGCGGCAGCGGCAAGACCACGCTGTTGAACCTGGTTGCGGGCTTCTTGAAACCGGATCGCGGTCGTATCGCGCTGAAGGATGAGGTTTGGTGCGACCGCGCTGGTGGGGATTGGGTCCCCGCGCATCGCCGCCCGGTTGGCATGGTCTTCCAGGACGGGCGGCTCTTCCCGCATCTGTCCGTTCGAGGGAATCTCGATTTCGCAAATGCGCGTAGTATGGCGGCGCCGCACCATTATGATGTGGACGAGATTATTTCCGCGACGGGCATCTCCATGCTTCTTGACCGGGCCCCCCAGACTCTGTCCGGTGGGGAGCGACAGAGGGTCGCTGTGGCGCGGACGCTGCTCACGCACCCCAAATTGGTCCTGTTTGACGAACCACTTGCCGGGCTTGATCGAGATCGGAAACGCGAACTCTTGCCCTTCCTGAAGGACCTCACTGACCGCTTCGCGATCCCTGCGCTTTATGTGAGCCACGACGTCGATGAAGTCAGCCGTATCGCGGACCGTGTGATCCTTTTGACCGATGGTGAGGTCGTCGCTTCGGGCGCCACGGCCGATGTGCTTGGGGCTGCAGGGCTTATGGCCGGACGGAACCCCTATGAAGCAGGTTCGCAGCTCTTCGGGACGCTCGTGGCGCACCATCGCGCGTTTGGCCTCAGCGAAGTGACTATCGGCGACGCAACTGTCTGGCTCCCCGCGCCGAGCGACATGCCAACGGGCGCAAGCGTTGCGCTTCATGTTCCGGCCCGCGATGTCGCGATTGCCCTGACGCCGCCAGACGGGCTCAGCATTCAGAACGTCCTGACCGCCACCATTGTCGATGTGTCGTCGATCGAAGCGTCGGCATTTTGCAATGTACGTCTCGCGGTGCA
>JBCAWP010000173.1:0-5962 GCA_038534535.1 Pseudomonadota bacterium | reverse complement strand
CTGGCCCCATTCGCTGGAAATGGCTCTGCGGCTTCCCTTTGCAGCGGCACTCGCCGTGTCAGATGCGATCGAAGCCGTTTGTGCGGGTGCTACCACCCAGCTGAAATGGCCGAACGATGTTCGCGTTGAGGGGCAGAAGCTGGCCGGTATCCTGATCGAGTCTGGCGAGGGGCCAACGGGGCGTTGGGTATCGGTCGGAATAGGTATCAATGTTGTCGCTGTCCCTGACGGGGTGGACCAGGCGGCGATTGCCCTAGCAGACCTACCGGGCGGAGAGACCGCCGCAGCTGATCACGTTTTCAGTGCGCTGCGAGCGGCATTTTCAATGCGTTTCGAGGAAGCTCTAGACGACTTTTCGCGCACGCGAACGGCCTGGCTTAATCGCGCTGAGGGCCTCGGCCAGACCCTGCGAGCAAGCGCGGCCGGCGGTCCTGTCGAAGGCGTTTTTTCCGGACTAGGCGAAGACGGCGCGCTACTTCTCGAATTGCCGGATGGCACCGAGGCCCGCATAAATGCGGGGGAGGTCAGTCTGGTGAAAGACTTGAAGGATTGAAGATGCTGCTCGTCATTGATGTTGGAAACACGAACAGCCTGTTTGCCTTGCATGATGGCAAGGACTGGATTGCCCAGTGGCGGATTGCGACGGATGCGGCCCGCACGGCTGACGACTATGCCGTCTGGCTTCACCAGCTGTTTGCGATGAATGACCTCAGTTTTAACGGTCTTCGCGGCTGCGTCGTGTCGACGGTGGTGCCGCAGGCGATTTTCAACTTTCGTAATCTGTCGAAACGTTACCTCGGCGTTGAAGCCTTGTTGGTTGGTGATGCCGGCGTGGAGCTTGGCGTGCCAATCCGTATTCGCCGTCCAGAGCAGGCAGGCGCCGACCGGCTGGTGAATGCGGTTGGGGCCCATGCCGCCCATGAAGGGCCGCTCATCGTGGTGGATAGTGGGACAGCCACCACCTTTGACGTGATTGGCGCCGATGGTGGATTTGAAGGCGGCATTATCTGTCCGGGCATCAATCTATCGATGAAAGCGCTGCATGACGCAGCGGCGCAATTGCCGCGTATTGCAATCCAGCAACCCGCGCGGGTGATTGGGCAGGACACGCTCGGGGCGATGCAGTCCGGCGTCTTTTGGGGGTATATTGAGCTCATCGATGGGCTCATCCGCCGGATCAAAGCGGAGCATGGTGCGCCGATGCGAACGGTTGCCACCGGCGGTATTGCCTCACTCTTCCAAGGGTCAAGCGAGGAAATCGACCTATATGACCCGGATGTCACGATCCGGGGACTCCTTGAAATCTATAACCGCAATGCCGGTAAGGCCTAACTAAATGACCGCTTCTGAACTCGTCTTCCTCCCCCTTGGGGGGTGCGAAGAAATTGGCATGAACCTCAATGCCTATGGCTATGGTCCGCCCAATGCGCGCCGCTGGATTCTCGCCGATGTTGGCGTGACATTCGGATCGGCGGCGACGCCGGGGATAGATCTGATTTGCGCCGATCCGAGCTATCTTGACGGCGAAGACGTCGATGGGATCATCCTCACCCACGCCCATGAGGACCATATCGGGGCTGTGGGTCTGTTATGGCCACGCTTCCGAGCGCCGGTCTATGCGACGCCTTTCACTGCAGAGCTCGCCCGCGCCAAGCTCCTGGAACGCGGCGTCGAGGAGAAGCATCTCAAAACCGTTCCGATCGCGGCGAATATCGAGATTGGACCGTTCACAGTGGAATTCGTGCCGCTTACTCACTCGATTCCAGAGATGCAGGCGCTGGCGATCCGCACGCCCCTGGGGCTTGTTCTGCACACTGGGGATTGGAAGATCGACCCGAAACCGCAGGTCGGCGAGGATATCGCCACTGAGACGCTTATTGGCCTTGGCGACGAGGGTGTTCTCGCCATGGTGTGCGATTCAACCAATGTGTTCGAAGAGGGTGAGGCGGGGTCCGAGGGCTCTGTGCGCGAGGCGCTGAAAAACTTGGTCTCATCCCTCGATGGCAAGGTGATCGTGACGACGTTTGCGTCGAATGTTGCCCGCGTGGAATCCATTGTGATGGCGGCGGAGGCTGCCGGCCGGCATGTCTGCCTCGTCGGGCGATCGATGCACAAGGTCACCTCAGCGGCGAAAGTTGCCGGCATGCTGAAAGGCGTTCGTGACTTTGTCGATGAGGAGGATGCGGGCTTCCTGCCGCCGGACAAGGTGCTGTATCTGTGCACTGGGAGCCAAGGTGAACCGCGGGCGGCGCTCGGACGGATTTCCCGGGGTGAGCACCGCCATGTGTCGGTTGGGGAGGGCGATACCGTTATCTTTTCGTCCCGGACGATCCCCGGAAACGAGACAGAGATTTATGCGATGCAGAACCTGCTCGCCGACAAGGGCGTGAACATCATCACGCCCCGAATGCTCGACGAACCGATACATGTGTCTGGGCATCCCTGCCGGGATGAGCTGCGCCGGATGTATAGCTGGATCCGCCCCAGCATTGCTGTGCCGGTCCATGGCGAGCGGCGCCACACGATTGAGCACGGCCGGTTCGCCAAAAGCTTGCAGGTCAGCCAGGCGATCAGTCCGAAGAACGGAGATATGGTGCGGCTGGCCCCCGGTGAGCCGGACATTATTGACCATGTTCCGGCCGGGCGGCTTCATCTTGATGGCCATACGCTCGTTCCCGCTGACGGTGCGGGCTTGCGGGAACGCAAACAGCTTGCCTGGCGCGGATGTGTGCTCGTCTCAATCGCGATCGATGAGGACGGAGACGCGGTTGACGGTCCGGTCTGCTCAGCGCGGGGGTTTTCAGCACAAGATGGCAGCGCGGACGACGATCTGATCGACGCGCTGGACGAGGCCGCCGAGGTCGCGTTCGAGCGTATGAAACGCCGTGCGCGGCTGAGCGATGATGATGTCGAAGAGATGCTCGGTCGCGCGGTGCGCCGGACCTGCGAACGCGAAGCGGGCCGCCGGCCGGTCGTGGATGTGATGGTCCTTCGCGTATAAGTTGGACGGAAAAAGGAGAGAACCCATGCAAATTGGACCCCTGAATCATGTCGGCGTCGCTGTCCCGTCAATCGAAGACGCGATTGAAACCTATCGCACGCTCTATGGCGCGACGGATATCACGACGCCCTTCGATATGCCCGCGCAGGGTGTGAAGGTTTGCTTTGTGAACCTGCCAAACAGCCAGATCGAACTCATCGAACCCCTCGACGAGACGTCTCCCATCCACAACTTCCTCCAAAAGAACCCGAAGGGCGGACAACACCATGTCTGTTTCGAGGTTGAGGATATACATATGGCGAAAGCCGCCATGGAAGAGCGCGGCGCAACAGTACTGGGAGAGCCGCGCATTGGCGCCCATGGCACGCCGATTATCTTTATCCATCCCAAGAATTCAAACGGCGTGCTCGTCGAGCTGATGGAAACACCGAAAGGCGAACACTGATGAATTGGGCCCAGCTATCGATCATCTTCGTGATTTCCTGGTGGCTCGTCTTCCTGCCCGCGCTGTCGATTGGCGTTCAGGGGCAGCATGAGAGCGGTGAGGTCGTGCCAGGGTCAGAGGCGGGGGCGCCCGTCATGCCGATGCTGAAGAAAAAGGCTTTATGGGCGACCATCGGTGCGGCTGTGATCACGCTTTGCGCTGCGATCGCCCTGCCTTTGCTTCAGGCCTAAGTCACACTGCCTAGGTCGCTGTCGCAGCACTCAAAGCATTGGCTCGAAACTCGCTCGGCGTTTGACCTTCCGAAGTGCGAAAAGCCCGGTTGAATGTTGCAAGTGACGCGTAGCCGGCGTCGAGCGCGATTGTTAAAATCGGGGTTCTGGCCTGTTCGGGGTCGGCAAGCGCCGTTTTCGCGTCGGCAAGACGGTAGTGGTTTAGAAACGCCGAGAAGTTTCGAAAGCCCATGCCTTGATTGATAAGCCCACGCAGTTGGTGTTCCGGAACCGAAAGGCGCGTCGCCAGATCACCGATACTCAGCCCGTGTTCCCGGTAGACATGATCATCTTCCATGACAGCCAGTAAGCGACGGTGAATCGCAGCATCTCTCGGATCGATTTGAGGTTTGGTCGGTGTGCGTTTAGCCACCGGTTCAAAGAGGAACCGTTCAGCTGGCAAGCTCAGAAACCATAGAGTTCCGAATAAGATCATGGGTAAGATCAGGATCACACGCACGGTTGAGAACCATGCTGTGTTCTGGTGAACACCTCTTGTTAAATCCTGGATTGTTTCCCCGCCAATAATAAGCGTTGCCGCAATCGCGGAACCAACCACGAATAATAGTCGTGTGCGCCGGCGCGCCTCTACAAGATCATCCTTTTGGCCTTTCAGCGCCGACCAGAACAGGTGCATGAGCACCGCGAATGTCAGAAAGCGATTTGCGATGATGAGCAGATAAACGGCGCGGTCCCAATTCAGATGAAGGCCGGCCTGTACGGACCCAAGAAAGACAAAAACAAGACAGAAAACGGCCCAATGGACAGGCTTAAGCCTGAAGTCATCGTCAAAAAGTGATAGGGCGAACCACCAGAGCAGGATTGTATTTGGGATGTGGAGTAGCCAGGCGATCCCGTCTCCAATTGGGGGTAATTTCAGATCGACCGGCGCGGTGTTGAGAAGCATGGCCGCGAGGCTGATGCAGAGCGCCGCCGCGATCCGAGCTTGCAATAGCTGGCGCGCGTCTCGCAGCGACAAGATCGCCATCAGGACGAGGAGCGTGATAGCGGCGAACCGAAGGCTGGAATCTAGCAGAAGCATACGCCTAAGGCATGCCGCCATTCCGGCGGGCGTCAAGGCGCGGCAACTCGCTCTAGCCAATGGTGACAGTTGCGCCTAACAGGAATGAAACGATTGGGACCTGAATAACCTATGCGCCTGTCTCGCTTTTTTCTACCTGTGACCAAGGATGTGCCCGCGGATGCGGCGATCGCGTCGCATCGCTTAATGCTGAGGGCCGGGATGATCCGGCAATCCGGCGCAGGCATTTATTCCTGGCTGCCGCTCGGGTTTCGCGTGCTCAAAAAGATTGAGCAGATCGTCCGCGAAGAGATGAACCGGGCCGGCGCCATCGAATTGTTGATGCCAACCCTCCAACAGGCCGACCTCTGGCGGGAGTCCGGGCGGTTTGACGCTTATGGCCCGGAAATGCTCCGCATTGTCGACCGCCACGAGCGGGATATGCTCTACGGCCCGACCAATGAAGAGATGATCACGGAGATCTTCCGGGCCTATGTGAAGAGCTACAAACAGCTTCCGATGAATCTCTATCATCAGCAGTGGAAGTTTCGTGATGAAATCCGTCCGCGCTTCGGCGTGATGCGCGGGCGCGAATTTTACATGAAGGACGCCTATTCGTTTGATTTGGATGAGGCTGGTGCGCGCATCTCCTATCAAAGGATGTTTGCCGCCTACCTCAACACGTTTGACCGGCTGGGTGTGACCGCGATTCCGATGCAAGCCGATCCGGGACCGATTGGGGGAGACCTCAGCCATGAGTTTCTGATCCTTGCCGATAGCGGTGAGAGCGAGGTGTTTTGCGATCGAGCGGTGCTGGATGTGCCACCGCCAGGGAAAGACTTCGACTTCGCAGACCTGAGCGCCCTTGCTGAGGAAATGGACAAGCGCACGAAGTACTACGCCGCCACGGATGAAAAGCATGATGCGGCGGCCTATGACGCCGTGCCCGCCGAGCGGCAGTTGAACGCTCGTGGCATTGAAGTGGGCCATATCTTCTATTTCGGGACCAAGTATTCAGACCCGATGAAAGCGTCCGTCCAGGATGCCGAAGGCACCCTCGTCACGATCCATGGCGGCTCCTATGGGATTGGTGTGTCGCGCCTTGTGGGGGCCATCATAGAAGCCTCCCATGACGAGAACGGGATCGTCTGGCCACGCTCGGTCGCACCGTTTGATGTGGGGCTTGTCTCCATGCGCCCGGGCGATGAAGCGGTCGCGGCGGCGTG
>JBCAWP010000172.1:0-5986 GCA_038534535.1 Pseudomonadota bacterium | reverse complement strand
AAAGTGACGTGGACCCGAGAGGATGAAGTCCAGCACGGGTTCTACCACTCCGTCAGTGCCCAGCGGCTTGAGGCCGGCCGACCTCCCTGGCAATCAGTGCTGCCTCAACCACGAAATCTGGTTTTGATTTCCGGCCGAACGCGCCGCCGAGCCAAGTGGCATGGACGGTGATATCATCCGGTTCCATTTCGAGGATCTGCGCGAGCGTCGCCCGCGTCGTTTGTGGATCCTGAACACAGGCCCAGCACTCCAATTTACCGTCCGTCCACTCGGCGGTCGCGCTGGGCGGCTCCATCGGGGACTGGGTCAGGTGCGGTGCGTAATATTCTGCGGTGACGGTTTGCTCAGCCGCCTCGAGCGCTGCGGCAACATCGCCCCGGCTGCGGCGAACCGTGCCTGGTTGGCGCGCTGTTTCGAGCATGGCAGCTTCATAGGCTGCTGAATTATAGTCCGCGTTTGGCCCGTCTTGCCAGGTCACGTTGAGCGCGTTGCGCCCCTGAATTGCGGCCCATGTGTCTTCGGCCACAACAGCAACGCCGCCCAGGGCTTGGAAGGCTGCCGGCGGCGCCGCGTCGGGCAACCGCACGGTCTGGACCACACCGGGCACCGCGAGGGTGGCTCCGTCGTCAACCGCACCCGTCTTACCAAAAACCTGAGGCGGTCTTGCAACCACAGCATAGGCCATATTTGGCCGATCCACATCGATCCCGAAGGTCCCTTTACCTTGGACGATATCCGGGACCGTCAGTGACGGAACCTGTTTGCCGATGTATCGCCAGGCATCTCTCGATTTCAGCGCGATATCCGCTTCAGCCGGTATTGCGACGGCGCGCGCCGCATCTGCGAGATCGCCATAGGCTGCGCGGCGCCCACTGGCATTATGCACAACCGCGCCGGGCTCTGTGGTCAGGGAGGCCTTGTCAACCGACCAGTCTTCAGCCGCGGCAGTGAGGAGCATGTCACGCATCGCGGCGCCGGCAACCCGCAGGCGGTGGAAATTGTACCTCACCGAGCGTGAACCATCGGTGTTTTGGTCCCCATATTTCGGATGACCGAGAGCTTGAACAATCTCGACACTATCCCAGTCGGCGTCCAATTCATCCGCCACGATTTGCGCCATAGAGGTCCAGACTTGCTGGCCCATCTCGGAACGATGGCAAGTGATCTTCACCGCACCCGTCCGTTCGATCGCGATCCAGAGCGCTGGTGTCGCATCGCCGCCACTGACTTCCGCGAGCGGGCTCGGCTCTGCGGCAACAGCCTGGGCCGGTTCAGCCACCTCTTCCCGGGCCGAACAGGCCACAAGGGTCACGCCGATGGCGAACGCACTTGACCCTGCCAAAAACCCGCGGCGGCTGAGATTTGTAAGGATTGGGCCGGTCGAAACCGTTTCGGAACCGCCTGGAACGGCGCCTACCTGCTTTAGAAACATACGCTTCTCCCCGGCTGTGTTTCGCACTCATTATTAACGATTGCATGTGCCGGGGCAACGGCCGTCTTAGGCGATTTTGAAGGGCCGAACACGCGTCACGATCGGACGGTCACTTGACCGCCGCGGCGGCACTTACGCATGTTGCCGCGCAAACAAGATCACAACATCAGGGAAGCGCCGATGTCCTACACCCCATTCGATTTGACCGGAAAAACAGTCCTTATCACGGGCGGTAATCGCGGCATCGGCCTCGGCATGGCCGAAGCGGTGGCTGCCTGCCACGCGAATGTTGCGATTTGGGGGCGCAAGGAGCCGGCGAATAAGAGCGCCGTTGAAACGCTGTCGCGCCTCGGAAACGGCGCCGTTACGAGTTGGGCCGTTGATGTCGCTGATGAGAGCGCAGTTATAGAGGCGATGGCAGAAACGGAAGCGCATTTCGGACGAATAGATAGCTGTTTCGCCAATGCGGGAATCGGGAAAGGCGCTGCCTCTTTCGAAGAGATGACCACCGAGACCTGGCGGTATAATATGTCCGTCAATCTTGAAGGGGCGTTCTGGACCTTTAGAGAAGCTGTGAAATCAATGGTGAGGCGCGCCAAGGCCGGTGACCCCGGCGGATCGCTCATCGGTGTGGCTTCGCTGGCGGCCATCGAAGGCGCTGGGCGAAACCAGGCCTATGCGGCAACCAAAGGCGGGCTCATTTCCATGCTGAAGGCGATCGCGGTGGAGCATGCACGCCATGGCATCAGAGCCAATGCGATCCTGCCAGGCTGGATCGCGACGGACATGACCGAGACAGCGCAAGAATCGGAAGCGTTTCAGTCCAAGGTAATCTCGCGGGTGCCAGCCCGACGATGGGGCGAGCCGACGGATTTTGGCGGTATCGCCGTCTATCTGGCCTCCGACGCGTCGGCTTACCATTCAGGCGACAGCTTTGTGATCGATGGGGGATACGCCATCTTCTAGCCGAACAGACAAAAAGCCGCCGAGATCAATGTCCCGGCGGCTCTTATTTTGTGCGTGACAAAAGGCGCGAGATTTAGCTGCCGTGGCCTTCTTCAACGACGGCTTCTGCGTCTTCAACGACGCCTTCTGCTTGATCAACAGCAGATTCTGCAGCGTCGCCGAGCGCACCGCGAACCTCATCAAGTGTTTCCGCGGCTTCGTCACCAGCGCTTTCTAAAGCTTCGCCGGCTTCGGTCACAGCACTTTCGGTGGCGGCGAGCGCGTCATCTGCGACGTCAGCAGCGGCATCGCCTGCCCCGTCAACAACGTCTGCAGCTTCTGACGCCACTTCGGTGACGGCATCCACAGTGTCTGTTGCTGCATCAGTCACAGCGTCTGCTGCCTCTGATGCTGCGTTTGTTGCATCGGTTGCCGCGTCATCGGACCCGCCACACGCAGCGAGAGCGATCGCAGCAACGCCGGCGATCAGAAATTTTTTCATCTTAAACCCCTCAAGATCTTCCAATTAGTTGCCAATGGCGGCGCCAAAGCGCGGTCCAAAAGCTGTCGACGGTCCCTCCGGAAGCGTCCAACAGGCCGGAAGAAGCCATGAAACCCTTTAAAAGACAAACAGTCTCAGCAGAGCGACACACGCGCCGCGCGCCAATTGTGTGCCTTCAAATCACCATTCCGGCTCTTCGGGCAACTCAGGCATCGCGGCCATGTCGCCTTCGATATCTCCAGCAAGTGCAACAGCTGCATCAGCTTCGGCCGCAAGCGCTTCGTCCATGACGATTTCGGCATCCTCGGACCCCTGGGCCTCAGAATACTCTGGCGCAGCCGGCTCAGGATCTTCAATCAGTATGAGGCTCGCCTCGATTTCCGGGCGCTCCGGTTTGTCAGCCTTTTGAGAGGCTTGAGCGAGCGCCGCCGGCAGCATTACTGTTCCTGCTGCGAAAAGAGCTATCCAAGTCTTCATAGGGTCACCTCCTCAAATCGAAAAGCTGTCTTAAACAGAGCCCCGGCAAGTCCTACACGTCCTCATTGGCCACAAAAATGCGGCAAGTCGAGGGCATGGCTGTTAACCGAATGGCGGAAGATGACCGCCTTGCGTTAACCCTAGGACCGGCATTTATGGTGCGCTGTGCGGTCATTATTTAAGATCAGGGAGGACCGGACATGGGTCTGAAGACATCGCTGTGTGAACTATTAAATATTGAACACCCAATCATGCTTGCCGGCATGGGTGGGGTCTCTTACGCCGAAGTCTGCGCGGCTATGTGCGAGGCCGGCGGTTATGGTGTGCTTGGCATGGCCGGAACGACACCGGATTTCATCGAAGCCCAAATGGCCCAGGTGAAGGAACTCACCGACCGCCCCTTCGGCGTCGACCTCCTAGCCGCTCAACCAGAAACATTGGAGGCCGCCGTTGATGTCATCATTGCTGGTGGGGCCGACAGTTTTGTAGCGGGACTCGGCGTACCGCTTCCGATCATGGAAAAACTCCAATCGGCTGGCGTCAAAGTCATGGTCGTCGGCGGAGCGGTCAAACATGCGGTGAAGGCTGAGCAAGCCGGCTGCGACGCGGTGATCTTGCAAGGGGGCGAAGGCGGCGGGCATACCGGCCTCGTGGGAACACTGCCGCTCGTGGCCCAGGCCGTCGAAGCGGTGAACATTCCAGTGATTGCCGCCGGTGGCATTTATGATGGCCGCGGGCTTGCGGCATCCCTCGCCCTCGGCGCCGTCGGTGTCTGGATGGGCACCCGGTTCATCGCCTCAGAGGAAGCCCACGCCGCACAATCCTATAAGGACCTGATCGTCGGCGCGGGCGATATCGATACGACCCGGACGCGGTGTTACTCCGGCAAGCCCATGCGGTGCCGGACTAATGACTATATCCGCGACTGGGAGAGCCGGCCGGAGGAAATCCAACCTTTCCCGATCCAGGCCGCCATCTCAGTGCAAACAGATGTCATCGGCGGGATTGGCGGGGTGACCGATGAGGCGCGGCTCGATGCGAACAAATCCTGTTTCGCCATGGGCCAGTCTGCGGGCGGCGTCCGCGATGTCTTGCCGGTCAGGGATATCGTCGACAACATCATGCGCGAAGCCGAAGCCGCGATTGAGGGCGTACAGCGCCTACGCACCGATGCGGTCGCGGCCTAGTCAAAGTCGGCTTTCTCGACGAGGTTGTGCAGCGCACCGCCCGAAAGAAAAGCCTCGAGATTGGAGAGGAATAAGCTGTCCGTGCGCCGTGCCGCGCCCATGGTTTGGGCGGAGGTATGCGGCGTAAGGGTGATCTTTGGATGCGCCCAGATCGGGTTTTCGGGCGGGAGTGGTTCTTCGCGGACGACATCCAGCGCGGCGTAGGCGGGACGTCCCACCGCCAACCCATCGAGAAGCGCGGTCTCGTCAACGAGGGCGCCGCGCCCAACATTGACGAAAAGGGCGTCAGCTTTCATCGCCGCAAAGAAATCGCGCCCTGCCATATTCTCCGTCTCCGGCGTGAGTGGACAACTGAGGACGACGGCATCCACGGCCGGCAGCGCAGGCAAAATGGACCCCGGCTGGATCATCTCGTCGGCGTCTGGGTCTGCACCCGGCGTCCGGCGCACACCCGTTACTGTTGCGCCAAGCCCCCGGACGCGGCGGGCCGTTTCCCGACCGATCGCGCCAAATCCGACGATGAGCCAGTGCGTGTCGCCGATCTCGGTGAAAGCCATCCGGCCCCAGGTCTTCGAGGCTTGGGCCTCCCGGCGCGCTGGACCGCCCTGGAACCAATCCAATCCGGCCCAAAGCACCCATTCGGCAATCGCTGGCGCTTGTTCATGTGACGAAGTGTAGAGGCCCGCTTTCTGACCAATCGCCTTGAGGGCCGGATGCTCAATCCCCGCCGCGCTCGACTGAAACCATTGGAGGGTCGGTGCGGACATGACGGTCCCAAAGAACTTCGTCACTTGCGGACCGAAAAAGGCGTCGGGAGTGGCGTAGGCGATATCGATCTCGACCGGTTCATCGAGCACTGACCCGTCCGCCGCACGAAAACGGCCATCATCATGGAGCACGATCGGGCTCACGGCTGCGCTCTGCGTCTTGAGCCGTTCGGCGAGGCGCGCGAAAGTTGCTTCATGTACCAGCAGCTTCAACATTTGGTCGTCCTTATCCTTATCGCGTTGCTCGGCGCCCTACCCGCCGCGGCGCAGTCCGGCGAACTGCCAGCGCGAGACCGCACTTATGTGACCAATCTGATCGACCTGTCAGAACTTATCGGCAGCGCCCATGCGGTACGGGTTGTGTGCAATGGCACTCAAGACCAATTTTGGCGGAGCTATATGCAACAATTGCTGGGACTTGAAGCCCCCTCGCCGGGTGATCTGCGCAACCGGATGGTGACCGCATTCAATAGCGGCTATCAGCGGGAAATTGCTCAGCTGCCGGGCTGCACCCAGGATGCCCGCGACGATGAAGCCGTGTTCTCTGAAGAGGGCCGGCGCCTGTCAGAGGCCCTCGCGGCACATTATTTTCCGAAGCGTGGAAACTAAATATCGGACACCGCGAGAGATTCGGGATTTTTGGGTCCTGCAGGTTGAATAAGATCGGCGGACAGGC
>JBCAWP010000171.1:0-5999 GCA_038534535.1 Pseudomonadota bacterium | reverse complement strand
GGCGACCTCGGGGGACGCCACATTCTGTCTCGCCGGCTCGGGGCATATTGCCGGCGTGATCAACCACCCGGACGCAAAAAAGTACCAGCACTGGACCAACCCTGATCTGCCGGCAATATGCCCCGAGCCGGCGAGACAGAATGTGGCGTCCCCCGAGGTCGCCTTCGCGGTGCGATAGACCGACTGATAGGGGCATATATGGTCGTCGCGGCTCGCCTGGATAAAGAGGGGAATCTCAATGTCTGAGAGGTTCACCCGGTCGCCCAATACATGGAAATTGCCCGAGGCGAGGGCGTTTCGGCCATAGAAATCATTGATGTAGGTCAGGTGGGTCGGGCCGGGAATGTTCGTCTGGTCGGCATTCCAATAGAGAAGGTCAAAGGGCTTTGGCTTCTTGCCCAGCATGTAATTGTCCACGACATAGCGCCAGACCAAGTCGACCGGGCGTAGCCAGTTAAAGGTCTCGCCCATCACTTCGCCCGGCATAACGCCGTTATTGATCTTGATCGCGTCTTCGATGCGCTCAACTGCGCCTTGGTCGGTGAATACGAGCAGGTCTCCGGCAAGTTCGAAATCGGACTGGGACGCGAAGAAGGTCGCCGACTTGATCCGCTTGTCGCCGTGTTGGGCCATATGGGCGAGGGTTGAGCTAAGAAGCGTACCGCCGATGCAATAGCCGACGGCATTGAGGTTCTTGGAGCCGGAGGCCTTCAACGTGGCTGTGACAGCGTCATAGACGCCTTCTTTGGCGTAATTGTCCCAGGTGTAATTCTTGGTTTTGTCGTCCGCGGATCGCCAGGAGACGACAAAGACGGTGATGCCCTGGTCGCGCAGCCACCGGATCATCGAGTTCTCCTCGCGCAGATCCAGAATGTAGAATTTGTTGATCCAGGGCGGGAAGATCAAAAGCGGCCGGCGATAAACCTCTTCGGTTGTCGCCTCGTACTGGATCAGCTCGATCAACTCGTTCCGGAAGACCACTTTTCCCGGCGCGGTCGCCACGTTGTCGCCGATCTTGAACGGGCGCTCATCGGTTTGGCTGATCGAGAGCCGGCCGGAGCCTTTACGAATATCTTCGCGGGCCTGCTTCAGTCCCTCAAGAACGCTCTTTCCGCCCGATTCGATCATCGCGCGGAGCGCCGTCGGGTTCGTGGCGAAGAAGTTTGTTGGAGCAAACGCATCGATTGTTTGTTTCGCAATGAAGCGGGCCTTGCGCCGTTCCACCTCGGGCAGATCATCTGCAACATCGATCAAGGACATGAGCCAAGCCGTATTGAGCTCATAAGTGCGGCGCATCACATCGAAGACTGGATTGGAGGACCATTCCGGGTCGGAGAAGCGGCGATCGTGCGAGCCGTTATTGCTCGCCCGCCCAAGGCTGAAATCCGTCCAAGCGAGCATCAGGCCCTGCCAAAGCTCCATATTGGCCTGCATCAGGCGCATGGGTTGGGTCGCAACGGATTGACCAATCCGCGCAAAGCTGGTGGCAATTTCCACTGGATCCTGATGCGGCTGAACGGGTTTGGCGACGCCTTTGCCCATAATGTCAGCCATCAGCCCCTGGCTCTCATGGGTTGCCGCCACCATGGTGGACATGAGCTGCTGCATCCTAATCGGGTCTTGCGCCATCAGGAGGTCGTTCAGCGCAGGCCGCGCCTGCTTCTTGTCCGATTTGGCTGTTGTCTTCGACATAATGTCTGCTTTAGTCCTCGCGGTTCTGCGGGATACGCTTATAGTAAAAAGACTAATGAATCTGTGGCTTTCAAGGAAAAAATCGTGAATCCAGTACGTTACGTGCCACTGCTGATGCTGCTGTCGGGATGTGCGTCTGTCGACAATTTGTTCGGCGGGTTCGCGAGCGCGCCGGAATGGTTCAACGAACGCCGGGTGGAGATCCGCGGAGAAGGTTATCCGAAGCTGCGAGATGTCCCGGTCGCCGACGATTTTCGGGAGGTCTCGGCGCGGATGCGCGAAGGGGGCTTCGAGACTGAAGAAGCAAGATTCATTATGGAAAACCATCCGCGCGCGGAACTCTCGCCCTACACCCCATATGAACTCGCCTCATTCTCGGCGCCGCTTCTGGCCCAGCTGCCAGACATCAAGCCCGACCCGGAGGCTCTTTACTCAGCCGACGAATTGGCGGCCTTTCAAGAGCAACTTGTCGTTCCTCCAGCGAGATAGGCTGCGTTATGGCTAACGAATTTCACAAGATTCGGCGTTTGCCGCCCTATGTGTTCGAACAGGTCAATCGGAAAGCGGCAGCGCTGCGGACCGAAGGCGCCGATATTATTGATCTTGGTATGGGCAATCCGGATCTGCCGACACCGCCCCACATCATCGATAAGCTCATTGAAACGGCCCAGAAGCCGCGGACCAATCGCTATTCTGCCTCGCGCGGCATTCCGGGCCTGCGCCGCGCCCTTGCCGGTTACTATCAGCGCCGCTTTGGCGTGACCCTCGACCCCGACCGCGAGGTGATCGCAACGCTCGGTTCAAAAGAGGGGTTTGCCAATCTCGCCCAGGCGATCTCCGCGCCGGGCGATGTGATCCTCGCCCCGAACCCGTCCTATCCCATTCACTCCTTTGGCTTTCTGATGGCCGGCGCATCGGTGCGACATGTGAAGGCGCTGACCCCTGAACAATACCTATCCGAGCTCGGCAGTGCCGTGCGCCATTCGGTGCCGCCGCCAACCGCCATGGTCTTGTGTTACCCCGCCAATCCAACCGCAGAAGTCGTGGATCTTGATTTCTACAAGGATGCTGTGGCCTTTGCGCGAAAGCACAATATCTGGATCTTGTCTGATCTCGCCTATAACGAAATCTATTTTGACGACCCGCCGCCCTCTATCCTTCAAGTGGATGGGGCCCGCGACATTGCGATCGAAACGACGACGCTCTCTAAAACCTACTCAATGGCCGGGTGGCGTGTTGGCTTTGCCGCCGGAAACGAACGACTCGTCTCGGCCCTCGCGCGTGTCAAATCCTACCTCGACTATGGCGCCTATACACCCATCCAAGTGGCCGCGTGCGAAGCCCTTAACGGTCCGCAGGATTGTGTGGATGAGATGCGAGAGACCTATCGCTTGCGCCGCGACGCCATGGTCGACAGTTTCACGCGGGCCGGATGGCCGCTTCCTGCGCCAAAAGCGTCCATGTTCATTTGGGCCCCAATTCCGGAGGTTTGCCGCGATCTTGGCAGCCTCGAATTTGCCCTGCAACTCATTGAAGAGGCCCATGTGGCCGTCTCACCGGGCGGGGCTTTTGGCGAGTATGGCGACGGCCATGTCCGGCTTGCCCTGGTCGAAAACGAGCAACGGATCCGCCAGGCTGCCCGGAATATCCGCAAATTCATGCAGGCGCGCGGCATTGAACCTGCCGAACCTGTTGCGGCGGCCTAGACGGTCCAAAGAACAGATAAAGGAAAGACCTGACCGATGGCTTTGAGACTTGGGATTGCAGGACTTGGTAATGTTGGCTGTGGCCTGCTCGAATTGATCCAGCAGCAAGATGTGCTCCGCCTGCCAGGTGATGTTGCGATTGCCGGTGTCACGGCCCGAAACCGGTCCCGAACGCGTTCAGTATCCATCGAAGGCTTGCCCTGGTTTGATAGCGCCGAGGCGCTCGCGACCCAAGACGATGTGGACGTCTTCGTCGAACTGATTGGCGGCTCCGATGGTCCAGCAAAGGTGGCCGTCGAGGCCGCTTTGAAGGCTGGAAAGCCGGTCGTTACGGCAAACAAGGCGCTCATTGCCCACCATGGTCGCGCGCTCGCCGAACGCGCCGAGGCCCAGGGCGTTGATCTCCTCTTTGAAGCCGCTGTGGCGGGCGGTGTGCCGATCGTTCGGGCCTTGCGCGATTCCCTTGCGGGCGTCGCGGTCCAACGCGTCTCCGGCATCCTCAACGGCACATGCAATTATCTGACAACGGAAATGCTTTCCTCTGGCCGGCGCTATGACGATGTTCTGGCCGATGCCCAAGCCCTTGGCTATGCCGAAGCGGATCCAACGCTCGACGTCTCGGGCCTTGATGCCGCCCATAAAGCGGCCATCCTATCGGCCATCGCTTTTTCTGCGGATATCGATTTCGACAAGGTCGCTGTTTCCGGTGTGGAGGGGCTGGACCTGCTTGATCTGAAATTCGCCGAGCGGCTCGGATACACTGTCAAGCTGATCGCGGAAGGCGTCATGACGCCGGACGGTGTGGTCTGCCGCGTTGAGCCGAAAGCCCTGAAACAAGACCATCCCTTGGCGCAGGTCCACGGTAGCCTCAACACGGTGCGCGTGGAGGGTGCGCCGCTTGGCGCCGTTGTGTTGACCGGTCCTGGCGCTGGGGCTGGCCCCACGGCGAGCGCCGTCATGGGGGATATCGCGAAACTGTTCCGGCCGGGCGTTCGCTCGGCCTTTGGACGGGCCCCGCACCATGAACGCCGGATTTTCGTTGCGCCCGGAGAGGAAGAGCGCTCGCCCTGGTTCTTGCGCCTGCGCCTCGCGGACCGGTCGGGTGCGTTGGCGCAACTCTCCGAAGCTCTCGCACACGAGTCGGTCTCGATTGACCAGTTGCTGCAGGAATCGGCCGATGAAGAGGGAGGCTCGCCCATCGGCATCGTGACTCATATCTGCACCGGCGAGGACTTGGCACGCGCCATGAACAAAATGAGTGACGAAGACACCCTGATGGACGTACCACGCCTCATCCGTATCGAAACGGGTCGACAGTTCAGCATCTGACGTCGACCGGGAGGGACAAGATGACAAAAGCACCCCTAAGCGCTGCTATCGCCGATGCGATGGTCCATGTGACAGAACTCGCAGCAATTGCGGCTTCAAAAGAAGTGGGCCGCGGTGATGAGAAACAGGCCGACCAGGCCGCCGTCGATTCCATGCGCAACGCCCTGAACGCCATCGAAATGCGGGGACGCATCGTGATTGGTGAGGGCGAGCGGGACGAAGCGCCGATGCTTTATATTGGCGAAGAAGTCGGCACGGGCGCCGGCCCAGAGATCGATATTGCCCTCGACCCACTCGAGGGCACGACGCTTACAGCGAAAGCCATGCCGAATGCCCTGGCGGTGCTCGCTATATCAACGCGCGGCGGGCTGCTCCATTCGCCGGACGTTTACATGGACAAGATTGCCATCGGTCCCGGCTATGCCGACGGGATTGTGAGCCTGGATGCCTCCCCGGCAGATAATGTCACTGCATTGGCCAAGGCCAAGGGCGTGACCTCCGGTGAGATCACGGCTTGCGTTCTCGATCGACCGCGCCATGCCGACATTATCGACAGCCTCCGCTCCGTCGGTGCGCGCATTGCCTTGATCACCGATGGCGATGTCGCCGGTGTGATCAACACAACTGATCCGGAAACGGGGATTGACCTTTATGTGGGCCAGGGCGGCGCGCCGGAGGGAGTTTTAGCGGCCGCAGCGCTCAAATGTGTTGGCGGTCAGATGCAAGGCCGGCTTGTCTTCCGTAATGACGACGAGCGAGGGCGGGCCGAACGTGTCGGGATTACCGACCTCGACCGGCTTTATGACCTGGATGACCTTGCCTCTGGCGAGACCGTTTTCTGCGCGACGGGGGTGACCGATGGCGGCCTCCTGAAAGGTGTGAAACCCGATGCCGGTCACATCCACACCGAAACGCTGGTGATGACCTCCAGTGAACGACTGGTGCGCCGGGTTCGCAGCCGGAGGATTCGCGCTTAAACTCACGGCATGACCGCAGCGATTCCCGTCACCGCCTCGCCCCAAGACCATCTTTTCGGTGTCTCTCAATCCCTTGGCGGGCGATACTGGACGCTGAAGGGCATCGAAGAGTCTGCGACCCGGGCGCTCGCCGCCCAGCTCGGTGGGAACGATCTCCTCGGCCGGCTCCTCGCGTCCCGCGATGTCGCGCCGGGGGAGGTGCAGGAGTTTCTCTCGCCGACTTTGCGGCGCACATTTCCCGATCCGTCGAGCTTTGCAGACATGGATAAAGCGGCGCAGCTGACGCTCGATGCGC
>JBCAWP010000170.1:0-6021 GCA_038534535.1 Pseudomonadota bacterium | reverse complement strand
ACATCTTACACGGCGAAATTATTGTCAGCCGGCCCGTCAAAGGTCGCCAAGAAGATTGGAGAGGAAGGCGTTGAGCTTTCCTTGGCCATTGCCGGTGAACCAGAAACGTCCGTCATCGGTGAATCCGTAGACGTGATTTACCACCTCTTGGTCGGCTTGCGGTCCCGGGGCGTCTCGCTCGACGACATAGCCGCGGAGATATCTTCACGGCACGGACTGTCTGGACTCGAAGAAAAAGCTCAGCGCGAGACTTGAGACTTCCGTATAAAGACGTACCAAGCACCCCCGCCCCCATGCCGCCGGTGGGCCTGGGAATACCCGGACACAAGGCCGCGCGCCTCGGCGCTCTCAATCCATTGCATGAAGCGCCGCTTCAGTATTCCGCTGCCGTCCCGGCCTTTGCCGGTGATGATCAAGACACAAACCGTTCGGTCCGTACGGTGCCAGTCCAGGAATTGTAGCAGCGCCGCTTGCGCAGATATTTGTGTATGGCCATGCAGATCGAGCGTGGCCGCTATGGGCAAGCGCCCGCGGCGTACCCTCTTTTCGCCGCTACGGTCGGCGACATCGCCGCAACGCGCACGCTGCCGATTGGCTTCAGACCCCACCGGCGTTGCAGGTTGAACGGCGCGCTTTGTCTTGACCTCGGACTTATCCTTGCTGGGCGCATCAGGCGCAGCATCTGCGCTGGGCTTTCCCTCTAAAGGCCGCACATGTTTGGCCACCCTGGCCCAGGCGCGTGCTTCTTCCGGTCTTAGGCGTCGCGTCGTCATGGCGCGGCGCTAGCTGTCTGGAAGGCCAGGCTGCGCAAGGATGCGATCGGCTACAATTCTGGGGAGGAGCGCCCATTTCCGGCCAGGCGCATTTTGCGTACCAGCCCGATCCCCAGCGACTACGCCGGTGCCGAAATAGATGTCGCCGCGCACACGCCCATTAATGGCACCGCCTGAATCCTGGGCAACGAGGGCGCCGGACCAATCGCCGCCAAGGCCAGGGCCAGTTGTTTGAACGAAGAATGGAACACCAAGTGGGTGGATGCTCGTGTCCACCGCCATGGAACCAAGAGGCGTTAAGGGCACGCCTTCGGCGCCAACAGGGCCCACAGCTGGATCGTCAATCGGCAGTGGGCGGAAAAACACAAAGCGTGGGTTCACATTCATCGCCGCTTGCGCCTCGGCCCGAGGCACGCGGTCCATCCAGGCGCGGATACCCTCCATGGTCGCCTCGCTGCGCGCGATCTTACCCTCTGACAAAAGCCAATTCGCGACGGATCGAAATGGCTGCCCATTATGGGCCGCATAAGCCGCGCGAATGGTTGTCCCATCTTCAAATGTTAGTCGGCCCGACCCCTGGATTTGAAGAAAGAAGACATCGGCCGGATGGGCATATCCCAGCGCCCCAGACGCGTTCTGCGCAATGTCCGCCCTCGGTGGATAGGCACGAAGCTCGCCATTTGGGAGGCGCTGCGCCGGAACGGTTTCACCCGGCGCGCCCCCGATGGCCGAACCATCGACTTGCACAAGATCGCCTGGCAGTGCCGGAACAGGCTGTGTGAATGGGAATTGCGGCGTTCGCCGCGCCATGATTTCAGGCTCGAAATAGCCTGTGAAACGAGACGATCCGTCGGCAGACAAAATTTCCATCGGCACAAAGAGTGCCTCAAAAACGAGCCGCGCCCCATCATTGTCCATAGTCAGCGCCATTGCATCGCAGGCCGATAGCCAGTCTTCCACCCGCCCGGCATAGGCAACGCGGTTCGAAAATGCGGACGACGCACTTCGAGCCCGGATCCGGTTGCAACTTCTGAGAAATGCCTTGCGGGCTGGTAGCAGGTCAGCCCCGTCCCAGTTCGGAAGATCATCAAAAACGGCGGGACGCGGCGCCGGCGCGGGCTGAACCGCTATGACCGAACCAGGATCGTCCGGAACGGTCTCCTCGATTGGTGGAATAACTGGCGCGGTCGCACAGCTTGCAAGGGCAAAGACAAGCGTACCGAGTGGCCAGGCGAGTAATGAGCGGCTAAGGCGCCGCCTCGACGTCATCAAGCACCCAATTCGGATCATTGCTGCGAATATCCCGCATATATGTCCAATATTCGTTTGCGCGACGTGTGCGCTCTCCGTCCCCAAGCTCCGCCTCATAATGGACGACGATTCGTGCCACATTGTCCTCAAGTTCGGCATTCTCGATCTCCAGCTTGCGGACGCGGAGAAGTTCGAACGGTGCTTCACCACTCTCATCGCGTGCTTTGATGGCGGCGTCCCAGGCCTCATAGACATCCGTGTCGAGAAGCGGCTTCAGGGCCTTACGGTCGCCATTGGCATAAGCCCCGACGATCATCTCATAAGCCGCCCTCGCCCCATCCCGAAAGGCATCCGGGTCGAAGGAGTTATCCGCCTCATAAATGGCTTCAAGACCATCGGCGGCGGGGCCATAAAAGATCGGGCGCCGCTCAATCGTTGTCGCCGGCTCCGGCTCTTGGGTCTGCGGTGCGGACGATGGCGCCTGGACCGGTGTGCGCGATCGACCGTCCGGTGGGCCATCATCACGGCCAAGGGCAACATAGAGCCGGCTCAACACAAACAGGGCAATCGCCGCGGCAATTAAGACATCAATCAATGAACTACTCTTCGCACGTTCGTTTCATTCAAGCCTCTACATATAGGGCGAGTCACGTCAGCGCCAGCGGCATTGCGCCTCGTTAGGAGCCATGATACCCGCTCGCAACCGATCACGAGAGGACAGATGGCAGACGAAAGCCCGACCCCCGCCACACCAACTCAAGCGACCACAGGTAAGCCTGGCACGGCCGTTCGCGTACTCGCACAATACATTAAAGACTTTTCCTTCGAAAATCCGGGGACAGCTCGGGCGCAAACCCAGCCCAACATCGATCTTGGCATCGACGTAGGCGCGACCCCGCACCAGGAAGGCCAGAACATTTTCGAAGTGTCCCTGCGCCTGCAGGCTAAAGCGACCGCCGATCAACGCACACTATTTGTTCTTGAGCTCGACTTTGCCGGCCTCTTCCAGTTCGACACCAACGACCAGGTCCTGCTCGAGCCGATCCTCCTCGTTGAGTGTCCGCGGCTTCTCTTCCCATTCGCGCGGCGCATCATTGCGGACATTACCCGAGATGGTGGCTTCCCGCCCCTCCTCGTCGACCCCATTGATTTTGTGGGTCTTTACCGCGGCCAAAAGGCGCGCCAGACCGCCCCGGCTGAAGCGCCGACAGGACAAGCACCGCCAACCAGCGTCTAAACGTCAGACCCGGCGAGATATTTCTTCCAAATGGGTGTATCGCTCAGGTGCGCGAGGTGGGCCGCGTGCCGGTCTGACTCCTCCGCGCTCAAGGCCGATGGAAGTGGAACGGGCCGTTGGCGCGCTGGCCCTGATTTCACGGCTGCACGCGCCGCGGGTCCACTGAAGTCGAACGCCCGTGCCCGACCACCCAGGAGTTCCAGATAGACGGCGGCCAATAATTGGGCGTCCAGCAAGGCGCCGTGGAAGGTGCGCGATTCGAGCGAGACATCGAAGCGTTTGCAAAGCGCATCGAGGGACGCGGGCGCGCCTGGGAACCGCTTCTTGGCGAGAGCAACAGTGTCCACCCACCGGGGCTCTTCTATGATGGCGCGACCGCAGCGCTTCAATTCAGCATTCAGGAAGCCCCGATCGAACGCCGCATTGTGGGCCACTAGCGTGGCGTCGCCGACAAAATCCAGAAAGGCGTCAACAACATTAGCCGAATCAAAAGTCGGCTTATCGACGAGCATTTCATCGGTAATTCCGGTAATCCGGATCGTGTCGTCGGAGACGGGACGACCGGGATTGATAAGCGTGCGGAAGGTCTTTCCCGTTGGGACATGATTGACTAACTCGACCGCACCGAGCTCGATCACGCGATCCTCGCCCGCCCAGTCGAGGCCCGTCGTTTCGGTATCGAAAGCGATTTCCCTAATAAGTTCCATCAGTCACGTCCTTTTTGGCCCTCATTGGCGAGTCGATGCATCAGGTGAATGATCGCGTCGACTTGAGCCCGCGCAAACTCAAATCCAAACGCCGAGGTGATGAGAAAATCGGCGCGGGCGCGCTTTTCCGAATCAGGCATCTGTTTCGCCAAGATAGCCTCGAAATCAGCCTCGGTCATGCCCGCCCGTGACAAGACGCGCGCGCGTTGCACAGCCGCCGGCGCACTCACGACGCAGACATAATCGCACCGCTGGTCGCCGCCCGTCTCAAACAAGAGGGGAATGTCTAGAAGGACAAAGGGCGCCCCGCTCTTCTCGGCCGCCTGACGGAAATCGATCTGGCTTTGGCCCACCAGTGGGTGAACGATGCCTTCAAGCGCGGCCATCGCCTCGGCATCTGCGAGCACAGCCTTGCGCAGCGCTCCCCGGTCAATGCCGCCCGCCTCATCGAGGATCTCGCCAAATCTCGTAGAAAGCGGCGCGACGGCCGGGCCGCCGGGGTCATAAAGGGCGTGGACTGCCGCATCGGCGTCGTAGACCGGTACCCCAGCCTCGGCGAACATGGCTGCGGTCGCGCTTTTTCCCATCCCGATCGAGCCTGTCAGCCCAAGTACGATCATTGGTTTCGATCCTTCAATATCGCCTCCGCCGCCTCAAACCCGCGCCTAACGTCAGGCTTTATGCCGAACCAGATGTCGAATGAGGCCGCCGCCTGCCCCACCAACATGCCAAGGCCATCGGCCGTGCGCCAACCGGCTGTTTGAGCAGGCGCCAGAAACGCGCTAGCAGCGGTCCCGTAAGACAAATCATACACGAACCGATCTCGCCCGCTTGGCCAAGGAAGAGACTGTCCGGAATGGCCAAGGCTTGTCGCGTTGATCACGATGTCGGCCCACTCAAGGAGCGCCGGCAAATCCTCAATCGGATGCGACGTAACGCGCGCTGTCTGTTCGGGCGTCGTGGCAGAATAAATCCGTTCGAGCGCTTTTGCGCGCGACAAGGTCCGGTTGCAGATCGCAAGCCGATATCCGGACTTGCCAAGGGCATAAACGACAGCTCGCGCCGCGCCGCCGGCGCCGATCATCACCAGCTTTGAATCGCGATCTGGCTCACCGGCCTGATCCTGAAAGTCCGAGGCGAACCCTACCGCATCCGTATTATCACCGTGGATAACCTTATTGGAATCCAGGCGCAGCGTGTTGACCGCACCGATGGCGCGCGCCGTATCGGAGAGATTTGTTGATAATGCCCAGGCCTCTTCTTTCAGTGGCAGGGTCACGTTTGCACCCCGCCCCCCCTCGTCCCGGAAGGCTGAAAGTAAATCGACAAGCCGTCCGGCTTCAACACGCATAGCCGTATAGGTCGCATCCAATCGCGCATCCCTAATCCAGGCCATATGGATGGCCGGGCTCAAAGATGCCGAAATGGGATCCCCAAGAACGGCATATCGATCTGTCATGCCCGCAGCACGCCGCGTTCACGCAGATAGGCCAGCAGCGGCAAAAGCGGCAGCCCCAATATCGAGAAATAGTCCCCTTCAATCCGCTCAAAGAGCTGGCTTCCCAGGCTCTCCAATTGGTAGCCGCCGACGGTCGACAAAACGCTATCCCCCACAGTGCTGACATAATGTTCAATAAAACCAGCTGAAAGGACACGCATTGTCAGCGCCGGGCGCGCGAGGTGCCGCCAGACGACCGCGCCGCCCTCTGCCACAACAATCGCCGTCTCCAGCGTATGGGTTTGCCCTGATAGCCTGCGAAGATGGGATGCGGCAGTTTCAAGATCTTCTGGCTTATCAAAAGCATCGCCCAGCAAGTTCAGCATCTGATCGCCGCCAATAACTAGTCCCACCTTAAACTGGGACACTTTCAACGCCTTCAATTCCGCTAAACGCATGGCTTGATCACGCACCGACAAGCCATCTGCGCGCATGGATATCTTTGTCGACGCCTCATCGACATTTGGTGATACGGCGTCAGCTTCCACGCCCGCATTCTGGAGCAAGGCGCGGCGGCTCATACTACCCGACGCCAAGGTGACCGGGGGCGCCGTC
>JBCAWP010000169.1:0-6051 GCA_038534535.1 Pseudomonadota bacterium | reverse complement strand
AGATCGCGATCGCCCCCAAATAGGCGTCAGTCCCATTCTGAATATCAAATGAGATGGATCGTTTCGAAAGGCAAAAATTGAGCTCCCGTTGATCTGTCAGGAACAACTGGCCACGGCGTATTTCTGCGATCTGGTATCGAATCTCGCTCAGGATATAGGTGCCGCCTGGAAGGCTGATTTGCCGGGTCTCATAATCATCCGCACTCTGTCGTACCGGCAGCCGCGACGAGATCGACTGCAGTCCAACAAGTGGTAAAGGCACGACCATTCGGTAGCGCGTGCGATTTTGGTCTCCGAAACGGACGATTTCGCCCGACTCTGTCTCCTCGATTGCGGTGAAGATCAAATCGACGCCGGTGACATTGGATGGCGCTCGCTTGTGTCTTTGGAGCAGGATTGGCCGAACGAGTAAGCGGCCTGTCTTCGGGGCGTCCTTTTCCGGTTTTGTGCTCTCGGTGATGACGGGATCGAGCACCCGATCCTTGGGCTCATCCTGCGCGCCGAGGCGCACGTGAGAGCTTGTTGCAAGCAGTATGGCGGCGGCACCAGCGAAGAGATATGAACCCATGACGTGTTCTCCCGTGATGATCGACTTGGAGTGCGGCGAACGTCTGAAGTTGTATGAGACCGATATTCTATCTAGTTTTGAGATGGTCTCAAAGACAAAACACCGAAGAGCGGCTCCCTGCTTGCCCGCGCGGGCACTTCCGTCCAATCTCTCTTAAATCGTTGGAGGGTCGAATGCTAAAAAACGCAACTAGTCTCATATGCACCGCTATTGTGTGTGCAATCAGTGCTTGCGCGACAGCAGAGCTGGGTTTTGCCGACCAGGCGGACGTCGATGGCGCGGCGGCAGATGCGCCGACTTGGCGGCTCGCCATTCATGGTGGGGCCGGTGTCATCCTGCGGGAGAATCTGACGGACGAACAGGAAGCGGCCTATCACGCCGCTCTCGAAGAGGCGCTGAAGGCCGGGGCTGCTGTGCTCTCGGAGGGTGGAACAGCACTCGATGCGGTCGAAGCGGCGATCCTACCGATGGAAGACAATCCTCTGTTCAATGCCGGAGTTGGCGCGGTCTATACGGAAGCTGGCGACCATGAACTCGACGCCTCGATCATGAATGGTGCAGACCGGGATGCCGGGGCAGTGGCTGGCGTGAAGCGGGTGCGCAATCCAATCCTCGCGGCGCGTGCCGTGATGGAGGAGAGCCCACATGTCATGTTTGCCGGGGTAGGCGCGGACGCGTTTGCCGCCGCTGCCGGGCTGGAAACGGTCGAGAATACACATTTTGACACGGATAGCCGGCGTGCGGCGCTTGAGCGTGTTCTGGAAAGCCGGGCACGGACGAGCGCGGACAATTCCGGCACCGTCGGCGCCGTGGCGATTGATATGAATGGTACTGTCGCGGCGGGTACATCTACTGGCGGTATGACCGCCAAGGCGGCCGGACGGATCGGCGACGCGCCGCTAATCGGCTCAGCGACCTATGCCCAGGACGGCGTGTGCGCCGTGTCAGCGACGGGCCATGGGGAGTATTTCATACGGGTCGGCGTCGCGAAGACCATTTGTGCGCGGGCAGAATATCTTGGCGAGAGCGTCGAAGCCGCCGCCGAGAATGCGCTGGGGCAAGTCGCAGAACTCGGCGGAGATGGCGGCGTCGTGCTGATGGATGGGACGGGGACCGTGTCCTACGTTTTCAATTCGCCGGGCATGTATCGCGGCTCGATTGATGCGACCGGCCACGAGACCGCCATCTACGGGGATGAGTAGAGCGCCCGCACACGCTGGGCGCGAGGGACACCTAAATGACGAAGACTTGGGATAAATCCAAACTGCCCTCTCGGCATGTGACGGAGGGGCCTGCGCGGGCGCCGCACCGCTCGTACTATTATGCCATGGGGCTTTCCACGAAGGATATTCAGAAGCCCTTTGTGGGGGTCGCGTCGTGCTGGAATGAGGCCGCGCCGTGCAACACAGCACTGATGCGCCAAGCCCATGCGGTGAGCGAAGGGGTTAAGGCCGGCGATGGCACACCGCGGGAGTTCTGCACCATCACCGTTACCGACGGGATTGCCATGGGCCATGAGGGGATGCGGTCCTCTCTGGTGAGCCGGGAGGTGATCGCCGATTCGGTTGAACTGACGATGCGCGGACATGCCTATGACGCGCTGGTAGGGGTTGCGGGGTGCGATAAGTCCCTACCGGGCATGATGATGGCGATGCTCAGGCTGAATGTGCCGAGCGTGTTCCTCTATGGTGGATCTATCATGCCGGGCTCTTTTGAGGGTCGGGACGTGACGGTGCTCGATGTTTTCGAGGCGGTCGGTGCCCATGCGGCGGGCTCGAACGATATGAGCGATGAGAAACTGGCAGCACTAGAAAAAGTCGCGTGTCCAGGCGATGGAGCCTGCGGGGGGCAGTTCACGGCAAATACGATGGCCTGTGTGTCAGAGGCGATTGGGCTGGCGCTGCCGCTCTCTTCGGCATTGCCGGCGCCTTACACGGACCGGGACGGGTATGCGGTCGCCTCGGGCAAGGCGGTAATGACGCTGATCGAGAAGGGGATCCGGCCACGCGATATCTGTACCCGTGAGGCGTTCGAGAATGCTGCGATTGTCGTCGCCGCGACAGGGGGATCGACCAATGCGGCGTTGCACCTGCCGGCCATGGCCCATGAGTGCGGGATCGCGTTCGACTTGAAGGATGTCGCCGAGATCTTCCAGAAGACACCCTACATTGCCGATCTGAAGCCCGGCGGGGCCTATGTTGCGAAGGATTTCGGCGCCGTCGGCGGGGTCCCGATGCTTATGAAGACGCTGCATGCCGAAGGGCTGATCCATGCCGACTGCTTGACCGTTACAGGCCGGACCTGGGGCGAGGAATTGGAGGCCGTGACCTGGGATGAGAGCCAGAAGGTGATCTACCCGGCGTCGAATCCGATTACGCCAACCGGCGGTGTCGTGGGGCTTTGGGGGTCCCTCGCGCCGGATGGGGCGATCGTGAAGGTTGCCGGGCTAAAGAACCATCGCTTTGAGGGCCGTGCGCGGGTGTTTGACGGCGAAGCGGCCTGTTTCGCTGCCGTTGAGGCGCGCGACTATGAGGAAGGTGACGTGTTGATCATCCGCTATGAGGGGCCAAAGGGCGGACCTGGCATGCGGGAAATGCTGTCCACTACTGCGGCGATTTATGGACAGGACATGGGCGACAAGGTCGCGCTGATCACCGACGGACGCTTCTCGGGCGCAACGCGCGGCTTCTGCATCGGACACGTCGGACCGGAAGCGGCTGAAGGCGGGCCAATTGCCCTTGTCGAGGATGGTGACCGGATCACGATTGATGCGGACACCGGCACAATTGACCTGCACGTGACGCCAGCCGAACTTCAGGACCGTCGCCGGAGATGGACCCCGCGCGAGACCGATTATGGTTCCGGCGCGCTTTACAAGTTCACTCAGCTTGTCGGCCCCGCCCACAAGGGCGCCGTGACCCATCCTGGCTATTCAGGAGAACGCCATGTCTACGCCGACATCTGACGGCGGATCGCATGCCGCCGGGCCGTCGCCCGGTCCTGTAGAGGTCGATGCTGCCATTTTGACAGCGATGGATGGCCTGCCGAATGATTTCGCATCGTTTGCACAAACCTATGCGCAGGAGATCCAGCCGGCGCTCCAAGCCCGTGAGGCCGACCGGGTCGTCGCCGCCAAAAAGGCCCGGCAAGGATACTTTATCAGCGGCGCGACAGGGATCGGGGGCGGCGCCCTGTCGCTCTTCGCGTTCGGGATGCCGCAACTCTTGATCCTGGTCGGGCTGATCGTTGTGGGCGTCCTCGTTTATTTTGGGCGCGATTTGCAGGCGATCCGGAAAGAAGCGAAATCGATGATGGTGTTGCCGATTGCCCAGAAGTTCGGCCTCGAATTTCTGGAAGCGCCCGGCAATCAACCGACGGTCTATGAGTTCAGAGAGGCAAGGCTCCTGCCGGACTGGGACCGCTCAGACTTTGAGGACAAGCTGACCGGCCGTCGGGGCGAGGTCGATTTTGAATTCTTCGAAGCGCACCTGGAAGAAAAGCGAACCACAAGAGATTCGAACGGCAGGACACAGACCAAATGGGTCACCGTATTCCGCGGCCAGTGCCTTCGGTTCGACTTCCATAAGCCGTTCCTCGGCGAAACCCTCGTCACCCGGGACGCTGGCATCTTTAATCGCTTCAGTGGCAAGCGCGGCATGGACCGGGCCAAATTAGAGGATCCGGTCTTTGAGAAGGCTTTCGAGGTTTTCACAACAGACCAGGTCGAAGCGCGGTTTCTGTTAACGCCGGACTTCATGCAACGCCTCGTCGATATCGAGCAGGCCTTCCATGGCGGAAAACTTCGATGTGCCTTCATCGGCGGGGAAATGTTCGTTGCCGTGGAGGGCGGGGACCTGTTTGAGCCCGGAAGCATGTTCACCCCGCTCGATAATCCCGAGCGAATCCGGGAATTACTGGATGACTTTGCCGTGGTCTTCAATCTCATCGACACCGTGTCGCGCTCGCGGTCACGGCGAGATGACGCCTGATTGACCAATCGTTCAGTGAAGATTCAGACGCGCTATGGCACAGAATTGGCGTTGCCTCGCCGCATTCCTACCATTTCAGACAGGTTTCTTATCGATATGACTTTTCGACTGACCTTGCTTGCGCTTGCCATTGGATTTGCCACTCTCGCACCGGCGGCGGCATTGACCCCGAACGAAGTGCGCGAGTGCCAAACGCTCGCCTCGGGTTTCACGGCGAAACAGGCAAAATATCAGGCATTGTCAGCAGAGCGAGACGCGCTCGCGATAAAAGCCGAAACCCTCGGCGAAGCCTGGGAGAACGCCGAACAGCTGCGGAATTTCAGTCCGGAAGCGGCCGCCGAGGCCGATGAAGCCGAGGTCGTCTATGAAGACGCAAAGATCGCCTTTGAGGCCTCAGAAGCAGAGTTTCAGACGTTTGGCGCCGCACTCAACAGCGATATACAGCGGTTCAACAGGCTCTGCGCTGCGGACTAATCGGGATTAGCCCATCGAGACATGAGGTCTGATCACCGCACTTAGCTGTGTTCTGAGAAACGCTTCCTCCTGGAACAGGCCCTGCCGCTCTAATCTCACCGAAACGTAGCGATGACCGGCACATGGTCGGAGGGTTTGTCTTTCTTGCGGGCGTCCTTGAAGATCGACACGGCCTCAAGGCGGTCAGCGGCTTGGGGTGAGCAGGCGAGATGGTCGATCCGGATGCCATGATCCTTGGCCAGGGCGCCGCCTTGATAGTCCCAAAATGTATATTGATGGCCGCGACCATCGAGCGCGGCGAAGGCGTCTGTCAGGCCACGATTGAGGAGCGTGCGATACTGGGCGCGCGTCTGCGGTAAAGCGAGGGCATCGTCTGACCAGACGGCGGCGTCCCAGCAATCCTCGTCCCGGGGGATGCAATTATAGTCCCCGGCCAATACGAAGGGTTCCTCCAGGGCGAGGAGCGTATCGGCTCGTGCGACGAGGCGGTCCATCCAACCGAGCTTATAGTCGTATTTCGGTCCAGGGGCCGGATTACCATTGGGCAAGTAAAGTGCCGCGACGCGCATGGGCGCATCGCCAAGCACAGTTGCTTCGATATAGCGGGCTTGGTCGTCGGTGTCGTCGCCCGGCAAGCCTTCAGAGACATCCTCCAGTGGGAGTTTGGAGAGGATCGCGACGCCATTGTAGGATTTTTGGCCGTGCACGGCGCAGGTGTATCCCAGCTCTTCGAGTTCGAGATAAGGAAAGGCGTTGGTCTCGCACTTTAGTTCCTGAAGGCAGATGACGTCGCAGTCGATCTCGTTCAGGACGTCGATCACGGTGGCGAGCCGGGCCTTGATCGAGTTGACGTTCCAGGTGGCGATTTTCATGGGCCTGTGTGTAGACGGCGCACTAGCGGGCGGCAACTGCCGGCAGCCAGGTTGAGAGGGCCGGCAGAGCTGCCACGAGGGCGATCATAAGGAGCTGAAGACCGATGAACGGGATCGCGCCGCGCCAAATGTCGGCCGTTTCGACGCC
>JBCAWP010000168.1:0-6063 GCA_038534535.1 Pseudomonadota bacterium | reverse complement strand
TGTAACTTATGGAGCGCGATCCCCGCCTTGAGTGTTTCAAGCGCATCCGGATCTTCCGAGGCCAGATCGAGCTCCAAGCCAAAATGACCTCGGAAGATCCGGATGCGCTTGAAACACTCAAGGTGGGGATCGCGCTCCATAAGTTACATCGCGCGCTCATTCACGCTGGAGAGACCGTCCGCATCGACATGGGACCGGAGTTCAACGCCATGGGTGTTGTGGCGCGGGACCAGTCCGAGGCGCTTTTCACTGTGGTGAAATTGAGAAGTTCGCCGCGGAGCCTGCCGCCGCGTTTTATCTTCTCCCATCTCGATCAGACACGGATGTATCGCCTGAAACTCATCTGGCCAACCAAGATGGAGACCCCATCCAATCCGTCCGTAATCGACCTTGGTGAATTGCATACGGAGGGCCTCCGCGCTTCGGGAGACGTGTTGATGTCTGCCGGGCTTCAGCTGCCTTTGATGACTGCCGAGACGGGCTTGATATTTTATCTTGAGGCCGACGGGTCTGCCTGAACGGGTCGGCGTTCGAACCAGGCAGATACCGCCGTTATCTCCTCCTCGGACAAATGAAGGCCAAGCTTGGACCGACGCCAAAGCACATCGTCCGCTGACTGCACAAATTCATTCGCAATCAGATAAGTGACCTCGGCCTCGGTCAATCCACCGCCAAAGTGTTGCCCAAGGTCTTCGACGGATGTCGCTTCACCGATCAGATCAATCATCCGGGTGCCATAGGCCCGGGCGAACCGGCGTGCCCAATCTGCGGGCAGCCAAGGATACGTCCCCGCCATGTCGGTGAAGAAACTGTCGAAATCCGCGCCCGGCATATCCCCACCTGGCAGAGGGCTGCATTCTGTCCATTCCGGCGCAAGGTTAGGGAAAAAAGGCGCCAGGGTCTTTAAGGCACCTTCGGCGAGCTTCCGATAGGTCGTAATCTTTCCGCCAAACACAGACAGAATGGGCGGACCATCATCATTCAAGGACAAAACGTAATCCCGTGTGACTTCCGACGCATTCTCACTCTGGTCGTCATAGAGCGGGCGGACGCCGGAATAGGTCGCGACCACATCTTGAGGGGCAATAGGCGTCTGAAAATAGGTGCTGGCACCTTCGCAGAGATAGTGAACCTCCTCGGGTGAAGCCTCGACACGGTCTCGGTCAGCCGTAAACGGAACGTCCGTTGTCCCGATGAGCGTGAACGCACCACGCTCATACGGGATGGCAAACATGATCCGGCCATCCGCATTCTGGAAAAAGTAAGCGTGGTCGCCATCATAGAGCTTGCGGGTAATGATGTGTGACCCTTTCACGAGGCGCACATGGCCCTGGTTTCGACCGGGGCTTGCGAGGCCATCGACATCGTCCACCCAGGGCCCCGCCGCATTGACGACCGCGCGCGCCTCAACGCGGCGCGTCTCTCCAGTCGGTAGGGACAGGGTTGCGGTCCAGACGTCCCCCTCCCTTTTTAAGGTGCCGCATCTTGTCCGTGTTAGGACCTCTGCGCCGCGGTCAGCAGCATCGACGGCGTTTAGAACCACCAAACGCGAATCTTCGACCCAGCAATCTGAATACTCAAACGCCAGTCGAAACTCTGGCTTCAGTGGATTGAATTTATGAGTTTTTTTTCGGTGAAGCGTCTGCGTCGCGGGGAGCCTTTTGCGCCCGCCTAAGTGATCATAAAGAAAGAGGCCGAGTCGAATGAGCCAGGCGGGACGTTGACCGGTTTGGTGAGGCAAGACAAACCGCATGGGCCAGATAATGTGCGGCGCTGCCTCAAGCAGGACTTCGCGCTCGATCAGTGCTTTTCGCACCAACATGAAATCATAGTGTTCGAGATATCGAAGACCGCCATGAATCAGCTTGGTTGAGGCCGACGAGGTGTGTTGCGCGAGATCATCTTTCTCGCAGAGTACCGTCGTCAAACCGCGCCCGGCCGCATCCCTGGCAATGCCGGCGCCATTTATGCCGCCGCCGATCACCAGGAGATCGCAGGTCGTCGTTTCCATTCGCACATTCCCCGCGAGTGACCGCGTCCCTTTAGACTTATGTACTTAGGACCCGCCGAGCAAATCACGTGCGCGTTCGGGCCGCGCCCAGCCTCAAAACCCGGTGCTCATGACAGCGACCGTGTCGTAGATACCAAAGCCGTTAAAGTCGGTTGAAAGCGTTTGGCCATAGGCGCCGAGATGGCCGAACTCGATCCAATCACCCTCGGAGATATCCGACGGCAAGCGGAAAGGGCCGGACATTTTGTCAAGACTGTCGCAGGTCGGGCCAAACAGCGAAAAGTCTTCTAGAACCAGCGGAGCTTGATCGTCGGCCTCGGCCTTATTCAAGCGCTTGACTGGAAACTTCCAGGCACAGGCGCCAGCGTCAAACAAGCTGCCATAGGTCCCATCGTTCAGATAAAGGGTGTCGCCCTTGCGAAGCTCAACCCGCGCAAGCGTCGAGCCGCCCTCAGCGCAGAGCGCCCGGCCCGGCTCGCCCAGCACGGTCACCGCCCCAAACCCATGGGCCTCCAGCGATTTTCCGATTGTCGCAAAATAGTCTGGCCAGGGACGCGGTGCCATGCCGGGATAGGCGACCGGGAAACCGCCGCCGCAATCAAGATAGTCAATCGCAGCACCTGACAGATCGACGATAGACCGCGCATAGGCGATGGCGGTGTCATAGCTAGCAAGATCAAGGCATTGAGAGCCGACATGAAAGGTGAGCCCGACATGCGCGGCTCGCCCGCGCGCCGCTTGCAGCAGTTCCGGCGCGGACGCAAAGTCTGCGCCAAACTTCCCAGTCAGCGGCATCGCTGCCTTCGTCATCGGCAAGGCGATCCGTAGATGCAGTGTTAGATCCGCCGCCGCGCCCGTCTCCTGGATGATTTTTTCCAGTTCATAGCGGCAATCGAATGCGAAATGGCGCACACCCGCTGCATAGGCATGGCGGATCGTTGCGCGCGATTTGATCGGGTGCATCAGGAACAGTTCAGCGTCCGGCAACTGCGATTGCACATGTTCGGTTTCGCGGATCGAGGCGACATCAAACGCACGAACCCCGGCGAGCCACAGTGTTTGCAGCACGGCGGGGTGCGGATTCGCCTTGACTGCGTAGAGCGTCTTTCCCGGAAACCCGCTTAGGAAAGCGCGGGCCGCGTCCGCAATTTTCTGCGGGTAAAGAACGGCAAAGGCGTCGTCGCCCTCATAGGCGGCAAGCGCCTCCTCAACCGTCTCAAAGACCGGCAAGCCAAAGTCGGACTCAGCCGACGATAAGAAAGAAGGGCGCGCGAGCACGCGGCGGGGGGCGATGGGCATAGAAAGAGATCCGGAGACAGGAAGGAATAACTCGGGCTCAGACAGACCCGCGACACGAACGGCTTCGGCGAGGGCCTGCAAGGAGATTGGCGATGCGCGGCACCTCGGCCGCGGGCCGCACTAGAGCCTTATGAGCTCGGCAATAACTGCCGAATAATCCTTCTGTTTACGGAAAAGGAATGTGCGGGAGCGATCCGACAAAATGTCGGCCATCTCACAACACTGAAGGGATGCGGGCGCAAACCGGGTCATCCACTCATCCTCTCTAGTTCGCGCCGGATACACCGGCTGGAGCTAATGAAGACAGGTTGGGCTCCCCCGTACTGACCGCCGTTTCGGCACGTCGTGGTTTGCTTCCTTGTCGAGGCGCGACATAGGGCAATCCGATACCGATTTCAACCATAAATGCGAAGGGCCGGGACGCCTTGTCCCGGCCCTTCCTAAAGGTCTCTTGTGTTTTAGAACGCGACGCGAACGTCAAACCGGAAATTCCGGCCTGGCAGCGGCGCCGTATCCCGCAGGAACGAGGTCGACACCCGCGCATCTTCGTCAGCCAAGTTCTGGGCCCGGAAACCGAGCGACACGTTTGGACGTTCCACGAACGGCCGCACGGTCAATGCGAGATTGACCAGCGTGAAGCTGTCGGTCGGCAGTTCGAACTCAGCCACATCATCCTGGTCAGCATTATAGTCGACTTCGAACCGGAAGGTCGCGAAATCGCTGTCAGCGGTGATGCCCCACAGCGTGGAGAATGGCGGAATGCGGGGCTGATCTTCGTCCAGGAGGCCGTCAGACGTTGCGCGCACAAAGTCGGCCTGGCCCTGGGCTGAGAGGTCAACCGTTCCAAGAGCGCCGGCTTCGAAGCTCGCCAGGTCGAAGTCAAGCTCGGCTTCGAACCCGCGGAACCGCGTATCAGCCGCAAGGAACGCAAACACCGGCAAGCCATCGAGAATTTCACCCGTTTCCTGCTCAAAGATGAAATCCTGATAGTCCGTCAGATAACCATTGACGATGAAGGTCAGGCGCCCAGCTTCCCCGCGAAGGGTCGCTTCAAAGCCGCGGGCCGTCTCTTCGCTCAGGTTGGGATCACCGATTTCAAAGGCCTGCGTCGCAAGGTGTGGACCGAAGGAGAAGGATTCTTCGACGGAGGGTGCCCGTTCGGTGCGGAACGCATTGAGGCCGACAAAGAACTGCTCGGTCGCCTGCACGCCGACGCCGCCTGAGACGCTGAAGAGATCAAAATTGGTATCGATCGCCATTTCTGGGCCGTCTTCTTCGGCGATGAACGTGTCGGTTTCATTCTCGACATTCTCATAACGCAGGGCCACGTCAGCGACCCAAGGCCCGGTCGTGTACTCTCCGAGGCCGAACACAGCCAATTGGCGCTGCTCAGACGGCGGCACGAAGGCTTCGGCGCCGATCGCTTCGACATCGCGAACACGAAACTGGCCGCCAAGCGCCGTTTGGATTTCGCCGTTTGCGAAAGCCATTGGCTTACCCGTAAGCTCCAAGCGGCCTTCGAATTCCTCATTGTTGAATTCGGTGCCGGTCTCTTCGCCCTCAAGCTCGAAGTGCTGGTAGTCGCCATAACCGAAGCGGAAACGCGCTTTCTCAAAGAGAGCAAGATCGCCGCGGATTTCACCGGTGACATCGTAGCGAATTTGCTCAAGGTCGAGGCGGATACCTTCCTCTTCACCCTCTTCCTCTTCGCCCTCTTCACCTTCCTCTTCTTCTTCGAGGTCTTCTTCTGTCAGAACCCCTGCCGGCAGGCCGTAGTCAGACTCGACATTACTGACCGATGCACCGATGAAGCCGTCAAAGCTACCATTGTCGAACAGGTAAGACGCGCCAAACGCGCCGGTGGTCGTTTGAAGGTCGCTGTTTGGCAGGAAGCCGGTCTCGAACTCCTCATCGACATCAAAATCTTCGCCATTCGCCGCGGCTTCGGCCGCAAGCGCTTCGACCAGTTGGTCAGAGGCGACGAGGCCTGGAATGTCATAGTCACCCGCGTCACGGAACGACCCTTCGGCGTGGAAGACAACTTGGCCGAGCTGGAAATTGCCGCCACCGGCAACCTCATTCCCATTGTCGACTGTTGAGTATGAATAACGCGCTGCGCCTTCAAACCCGTTTTCTGGGGCAACCTCGGGAATGATGCCCGTGATCGTGTTCACCGTCCCGCCAGCTGCCGAGCTTCCATAGAGTAGGGACGCTGGACCGCGGAACACCTCGATCCGCTCGGCAAGGGCGGGCTCAACAGGCACGGCGTGGTCAGGGCTCGTCTGGTCGACCGCAAAAGTGCCGATCCCATCGTAGAGAACGCGAACACGGTCGCCGCCAAGGCCCCGGATAACCGGGCGCGACGCCGCCTGTCCAAAGGCCGTTGATGAAATGCCCGGCTCATCGCTCAGGGTCTCACCGATCGAGGCAGACAGGCGTTCCGCCAGCTCTTCGCCGTCGATGATGGACGCACTCGTAATCGTTTTGCCGAGTGGGCGAGCCAGAGGCGAGGACGTAATGACGACCTCATCAAGGTCGAGGTGATTAGGGTGATCGCCTTCATCGGTTGAAGTTTGCGCCAACGCAGTCGGCACGGCGAGCGCCATAACCAGCGCGGAAACGCCGAAGCGTCGTGAAAAAGAAATGGACATCATTAAACTCATGGGTTGTGGGCGGGGGACTTTGCCCGGCCAAGTATGACTTTGGGTTTAGGAGACGGCCGCGATTGGCGGTGCCCTAGGCCAAAGTGCAAG
>JBCAWP010000167.1:0-6094 GCA_038534535.1 Pseudomonadota bacterium | reverse complement strand
AGCCACGGCATTACGCAAATAGCCGTCACGCTTTAAGGCTTCGCTATCCCGGCTGCCCCAACGCGCCGAACCAAGCTGTGACAGGGCAACAAATGACCCCGGCCACGACTTTTCTTCGTTACGCCGCCGCAGAAAAAACGGTAATCGCGCCACAGGCGGTCTCCTCTTCTGTAATATCTTTCAGCCAAGTCAACGGCGTCAGATGCCGCGCACACGCGGGTCATTCCGCCCATCAATCATCAGGGCCCAGATCGCCCAAACGAGGGCATCCACCCGGTCCGGAGACCCGGCCGCCCCCTCGGTTCCAAAACTGCACATCTCGTCTTCAAGGGCGCGCATGGTGCCAACGTGGACCACGGCTCCTTTTTCGTAGAGCGCCGCAACCGGCATGGCCCTGGCGACCTTGCCGACCCGGGCATGCACAAGCCGCACGGGCACATCGCATCCGGCTGTCTGCAGAGCGTGGCGCACCATTTCGCCGCCCTGATTGGCCTCTGCGATCACGCGCGATGCGCCGAGTTCGCGGGCAAGCGCGCTCGCACGCCCCGCCCAATCTAACGGGCTCAGTCCCCTCGCCGACCCATCGGCGATGACGACGGCCCGCGCGTCAGCGCCGGTCGATCCCGTACGCCCGACAGCAACGATCCCGCAGGCATCGGCCGCCGGACCAACGCTTGCCGGCGGATCAATGGCAACGACGATGTCCTCAAGCGGCGGCGCATGGGCTATGCGGGCGGCCTCTAGCTGACCATACGTCCACAACGCGCCGTCCATCACCTCGATCATTTCACCATCGAGTTCCTGCCGCCCGAGTCGCGTCTGCCCGTAAGCCGCTTGCACGGCATCAACAAAACCGAGCGCGAGATTTGCGGCATTGTCTGCGGTTGACGATCGGGTCACCACCGTATCGTCCCGCGCAATTAAGCGCTTCAACCAGGCGACCGGACGCGGCGTCGTTGTTGCGACCACCCGCGGTGCGGTCCCCAACCGCAGTCCCATCTGCAACATATCCCATGTCGCCTCACCCTTCGCCCAGGCGGCGATTTCATCGCCCCACGCAACATCAAATTGTGGACCGCGCAGACTGTCCGGATCCTCAGCCGAAAACACATGGGCCTCGGCCCCACTCGGCCAGACAAGTCGGCGGCGAGACACTTCATAAACTGGCGGGTGTTCCGTCGGCGGCGTAATCGCCTTTAATCCCGATGGCCCCTCAATCATCACCTCACGGACGTCTGACAGCGTAGGTCCGACCAGGGCCGCGCGTTGACAGCCGCCCTCAATCAGAGCGAACCGAAGAAATTCAGCGCCCGCCCGGGTTTTTCCAGCGCCGCGTCCGCCCATAAACAACCAGGTCCGCCAGTCCAGCGGCACGGGCGGCCGCTGCGATGTTCTCGCCCTCAGAGTGAACGGCGACAGCACCAGCCGACGCATTTCGTCGCCCGAGAGCTCCCCCTCCAAAGCCTTCGCGAGCTGACTTGGTTTCCAGGCCTGCCAGGCGTCTGATCTCATCGCGCAACTCGTCCTCACCCATCTCCAGCACGTGCTGGCGGGCGATTGGCCGTTCAGTGTCTGGTTTTGTCCTAAACATAATCAAACCGTTTCGTTGGCGCCGCCCGTGGCGGTCTGTTCGATGAGACCGGTTTTAGCAGTCTCAAGAGTCCGGTCGGATAGATGTTTGCTCGGTGCGGCAGCTACCGGAACAAAGGTCTATTTTTTCGAGGGATAGAGTGTCTTTAATCCACGATCTGGCACAGTCCATGCCTTTAGGATGCCACGATTATCGGCGATCCATTCGGCGAGTAGGGAGACTTAAAGCGCATGATGGGCGCTCTATTAAAACGGATTCCAGGCCGCGTTTGGCGATATGTCGCCTATGCGTTCGTCGCTCTATCGGCCACGGCGATCGCGGCCGGCTTTGTCTTTTGGCAAAGCCTGTATTTCGGGATGCCCGCTTTACCAGACAACGAAACGCTTTGGTCAAAGGGGCGCGAGCAAGCCTACGAATTCCGCGACCGCAACGAGGACCTGATCACAGTTCGTGGCCCGCATTATGGCCGCGTCGTCGAGATCAGCGAACTCGCTCCACATGTCACCCAGGCCTTTATCGCCGCGGAGGACAAGCGCTTCTATGAACATGACGGGGCCGATACGAGCGCCATGGTTCGGGCAGCTTGGGCGAATTGGCGATCCGGACGCACCGTTTCTGGCGCATCAACGATCACCCAGCAGATTATCAAGAACCTCGTCCTCGACAGTCGCCAAACCCTCAAACGGAAAGTCCAGGAGATCCGCCTCGCGCGCCAGCTTGAGCGGCGCATGACGAAGGACGAGATCCTGTCCCTTTATCTCAACCGTATTTATTTCGGTTCCCGCGCCTACGGGATCGACGCCGCTGCGGATGTGTATTTTGACAAGGCCCCCACGGAGCTAACAGTCGGCGAATCGGCGCTTCTCGCCACGCTACCAAAGGCGCCGTCGCGCCTTGCCTTGGACGATAATTTGGACGGCGCTAAGGCCCGCCAGATCTATGTGCTCGAACAAATGGTCGATGCGGGCTACCTCACCCCGGCCCAAAAAGAGACGGCGATCGCTGAGGATGTGACACTCGCCGATACCGAAGCTCCCGTGAGTGAGTTCGGCCATATCCTCGATCTCGTCACGGACCGCCTCGGCGACATGCTTCCAGATGCGCCGGGCGATTTGGTCATTACCCTGACGGTCGATCGGGAGATCCAGGCAGAGGTCCACACCGCCCTCGTTCAGCACATCTCAGACCAGGGTGAAAAACTTGACGTCACCGAAGGCGCCGCGCTCATTATGAGCCTCGACGGCGCGATCCGTGCCATGGTCGGCGGTACGGATTACACACTCAGCCAGTTCAACCGCGCCACCCAGGCCAAGCGCCAACCCGGCTCCGCCTTTAAGCCCTTTGTCTTTGCCACCGCTATGCAGGCTGGCCTGGACCCCTTCAGCGTCTATCAGGACGTTCCCACCCGCTTTGATGATTGGGAGCCCCGCAATTATGCCGATGGCTATGTCGGCCCGGTCACGGTAGCAGAAGCCTTCGCCAAGTCCCTGAATACGGTCGCCGCCCAAATCGGCCATGATATCGGCGAAGAGCGCATCATATCGACCGCCCGCGCCTTTGGTATTCTATCTGAACTGCAGCCCCTCCCATCGATCGCGCTCGGCAGCCAGGAGGTTTCACTTTATGAACTGACCCGCGCTTATGGCGTTTTCGCAAAAATGGGCGAGCGCGTTGACCCTTACCTCATCCTGTCGGTCACCGATTCCCGTGGCCAACTCCTCTATGAGCGCCCGACCTATGACCCGGTCCGCGTCTACCCTGCGAACCTCGCCCGCGACATGAACAGCTTGCTCGCCCGGGTCGTGCAGGCGGGTACGGGCGCAAAAGCGGCCATTCGCGGATGGACCGCCGTCGGCAAAACCGGCACCTCCCAGGACTGGCGTGATGCTTGGTTCATCGGGTTTACCTCCGAACTCCTCGGCGGTGTCTGGGTCGGCAATGACGATGACAGCCCCATGAACAAGGTCTCCGGCGGCGGCCTGCCCGCCGAGATCTGGTCCGATGTCATGGCCATCGCCCTGAAGGACGCCAAACCTAGCCGCCTCGCCGGCGCCGAGCGCCTGTTCATTCCGTCAGCCGCCGCCGAAGAGCGCATCACCTTCTACCGAAATCTCGCTGGCGCCTTCGGAGAAATCGCTCCCCACGATGTTACCGTGGCCGAGCCAACCTCCGCGCCCGCCTCGCAACGCTGACACGCGCCTTTCCTGGACGCCGCGCTCTGGTCTAAAAGCGCCCTATGGCCACACCCCCTATCCTCGCCGTCACTGACCTCAAGCTCGCCTTCGGCGGCAAACCCCTATTCACGGGCGTCGAGTTCACGCTGTCGCTTCGCGAGCGCATCGCGCTTGTCGGTCGCAATGGCGCCGGTAAGTCGACCCTCATGAAAATTGTCGACGGCCGCATCGAGCCCGACACAGGCGACGTCTGGCGCCAACCGGGCCTGCGCATTGTCACAGTCGAGCAAGAACCGAAGCTAGACGGATATGCGAGCGTCCTCGACTTCATTCTCGATGATCCGCAAGGGCAAAACGGCGAAGACCGGCTCGATCTCGAAACCGCGCGCCACCGCGCCGAGGCGGAAATCATGGAACTCGGCCTCCAGCCGACCGCCGATCCGAAGCTCCTTTCCGGCGGCCAGCAGCGCCGCGCAGCGCTTGCCAAGGCCTTCGCAGCAGATCCCGATATCCTGCTGCTCGATGAACCGACCAACCACCTCGACGTGCCGATGATCAAACAGCTGGAAACGCGCCTGAACGCTTTCCGCGGCGCCGTACTGCTCGTCTCCCACGACCGCGCCTTTCTGGAAGCCGTCTCGACCAACACGCTTTGGCTGCGGCAGGGCATCGTACTGAAAAGCCCGCGCGGCTATGCCCACTTTGAGGATTGGGCCGAAAGCATTGAAGCTGAAGAAGAAAAAACCCTCGCGCGCCTGCGCACCAAGCTGAAAGACGAACAGCGCTGGCTCGCCCGCGGCGTAACCGCCCGACGAAAGCGGAACATGGGCCGGCTTGATCGATTGAAAACTCTGCGAGCGGAACATGCGCGCCGAAAATCCGCCCTCGGACAAGCACGCGCCGGCGCCAAGCTTGAAACTGAAACCAATGATGTTGCGAGCCGCAAAATCATCGATGTGCGCGGAATATCGAAAAGTTTCAACACACCCGGCGGCGAACTTCAGATCGCAGATAACCTCTCTATACGTATTCTCCGTGGAGATCGGATCGGAATCATAGGTCCGAATGGTGTCGGCAAGACCACGCTCTTGAAACTTCTGCTGAAGGAGCTTGCCCCGGACTCCGGCTCCGTCAAACTCGCTAAGGTTTTGGATATCAACTATCTCGACCAGACACGAGAAACGCTCGCCCCTAAAGACACGATTTGGGAAGCCCTCGCGCCGAATGGTGGCGATTCCATCATGGTGCAGGATACGCCCCGCCATGTCGGCGCCTATGCAAAGGATTTCCTTTTCGGGTCAGACCAATTGCGCCAGCCGGTGGGCGCTCTCTCCGGCGGCGAGCGCAACCGTTTGACCCTTGCGATCGCTCTTGCCCGCAAATGCGATCTCCTCGTCCTCGACGAGCCGACAAATGATCTCGATATGCAAACCCTCGATCTCCTGGAGGATATGCTGGAACGTTTTGCCGGTACGCTGATCATCGTCAGTCATGACCGGTCATTTCTCGACAATACCGTCACATCGTGCCTGTCGCCCGTTGGCGCCGGGAAATGGATTGAAACCCCCGGTGGCTGGACAGACGCACAACGTCAGCTCAAGGATCATCAGACTACGACCGATCGCGAGACGCCGGGAAAATCTCGCGAGACACGCCGCCCAACCCAGCAGAAAACCTCGAAAGAACAACACACTAAAAAGCTAACCTATAAAGACACTTATCGATTGAAAGAGCTGGATACTCTCATCCCGCGCCTAACGGAAGAAATCGCAAGCCTCGAAAAAAGTCTCAGCGATCCAATGCTTTACTCCGAAGACCTCAAGCAATTTGAACAGAACACCGCTCGCCTCGGCGAGGCAAAAGCCGAACTCGATGCGGCCGAAAGTGAATGGCTCGAATTGGAAGAAAAGCGCGAGGAAATCGAAACCGCCCGGTCACATCCCTAGCCGCGCAAACCCTTCCTTAAGACAAGCCTATCTAAATACGAGAAAATTCTATGAGGAAGCTTCCCATGCGTGCCGTGTCCCTATTTGCGTTTGCCTGTCTCCTTGCCACGCCCATCGCGGGTGAAGAGGGCTTCTCGCACGAACAAAACACATATCGCTTTGGCGGTACCTATAAGATGTTCAGCGGCGAAAGCGCCGACGAGTGCGCGATTGCTTGCGAACTTGATGGCAAATGCAAAGCTTGGAGCTTCCAACGCGAAACCGCCGGCCTCGGCGCGGCACGCTGCGAACTGAAACGCACGATCGGGCCGCAGGAAGCCAACCCGCTCATGATCTCCGGCATCTCGCCCCGCCTGTCGAATGTCGGTGTCGCACTCGATGGT
>JBCAWP010000166.1:0-6098 GCA_038534535.1 Pseudomonadota bacterium | reverse complement strand
GAACCCGGCCGCCGATACGCAGGCCGCGTCCAGCCTCGAAATTGATGTTTCGAAAGTGCCCGAGGGTGGCGAGATCCGCGTTCTGATTGGCGGGAAACCATTCTTCATCCGTCACCGGACGTCCGCTGAGATTGCTGCGGCCCGCAACATTGAAGCCGATCGCCTGCCCGATCCGCAAACGGACGACGATCGCCTGTCGCCCTTGCCAACAGGTGAGCTGAACCCGGCAATCCTTGTGACCTCCGGCGCGTGCACCCACCTCGGCTGCGTTCCAGTTGGGCCGAGCCAAGGCAACACAGGCGATTATGGTGGCTGGTACTGTCCCTGCCACGGCTCGCACTATGATACATCCGGCCGCATCCGTAAGGGACCGGCTCCCAAGAATCTACCGGTTCCCGATTACGAGTATGTCTCGGCATCGGTCGTCCGGATCTCACTTTAAGGCATAGGAGAGGAAGAGGATGAGCGGCCACCCGTCCACATACAATCCGCAAACCGGTTTCGAGAAATGGCTCGACGCACGCCTTCCGATCGTGCGCCTTGCCTACGATAGTTTTGTCGATTTCCCGACACCGAAAAACCTCAACTATTGGTACACATTTGGCGGTATCCTCGCTGTGTGTCTCGCGACCCAGATCCTCACCGGCATCGTGCTGGCCATGCACTATACTGCCAGCGTCGACCAGGCCTTCGCCTCGGTGGAGCGCATCATGCGCGACGTGCCCTATGGCTGGCTGCTGCGCTACATCCACGCCGTCGGCGCTTCGATGTTCTTCCTAGCTGTTTATGTGCACATCTTCCGCGGTCTCTATTACGGCTCCTACAAAGAGCCACGCGAAGTGCTCTGGATCCTCGGCTGCGTTATTCTTCTCTTGATGATGGCGACCGCCTTCCTCGGCTACATGCTGCCTTGGGGACAAATGTCGTTCCACGGAGCCAACGTGATTATTGGTCTCTTCGGCGCGCTGCCCCTCGTCGGCGAGTCGATCCAGACTTGGCTGATGGGTGGACCGTCGATCGGTAATCAGACGCTGCAGCGCTTCTTCTCATTGCACTATCTCCTGCCATTCATGATTGCAGGCGTCGTGATCCTCCACATCTGGGCTCTCCACGTACCGGGGAATAACAACCCGACCGGCGTTGAAGTGAAGGACGTGAAGAAAGACACCGTGCCGTTCCACCCGTATTATACGGTGAAAGACGGCTTCGCGATTGTGGTTTTCCTAATCATCTTCGCCGGCTTCGTCTTCTACGCTCCGAACGTGCTCGGACATGCCGACAATTACATTGAAGCAAACCCACTCGTGACGCCGGCCCACATTGTGCCTGAATGGTATCTCCTGCCGTTCTACGCGATCCTGCGGGCCATCACCTTCGACATTGGTCCAATCGATGCGAAGCTCCTTGGTGTGATCGCGATGTTCGGGTCGATCGCTGTCCTCTTTTTCCTGCCATGGCTCGACACATCCAAGGTCAAGTCGATGCGGTATCGCCCGGTGGCGCGGCAGTTCTTCTTCGGCTTTGCCGCGTGCTGTCTCATCCTTGGGTGGTGCGGCGCAGCGAACCCCGATGATCCGATTATTCCGATCACCGGTGACCAGTTGGTTGTGACCTATACGGATACGAACGGCCTCTCTGGATCGGCGACCTTTAGCGATTATGAAGAGGCTGAGTCGTTCGCGGGCAACTTCCCGGAAGCAGCCGGGGCCAGCATCGGCGTCAAGAAAGGCGCCGCGATCCGGTTCATCCACCTTGCTCAGCTGATGACGCTCTACTACTTCGCCTACTTCCTGGTGATCCTGCCGTGGCTCGGCCTGTCTGAGCGGCCAAAGGACGAGCCGGATTCCATCCACAAAGCGGTGTTGCAGTCGTCGAACGGCGGCTCGAGCACCCCAGAAGCTGTGCCGGCTGAATAGGAGCTGCCCAGATGAGACGAACACGACTGCTCATAGCAGGGATCGCCAGCCTTGGACTGCTCGCCGGTGCGGCTTATGCCGCCGGCGGCGAGGAGCACCCGCACCCGCCTGAAGAAGGCTTCACCTTTGAAGGCCCGTTCGGTGAGTTCGAACAGGAGCAGCTACAGCGTGGCTTCCAGGTTTACTCGCAGGTCTGCTCGTCCTGCCACTCCATGAAGCTGCTCAGCTACCGCAATCTCGGGGAACCGGGTGGCCCGTTCTACAGCGCGGACTATTCGGCGAACGAGAACCCGCAGGTGAAAGCCATTGCGAGCCAGTATGAGGTTGAAGGCGGACTTGATGAGTTCGGCGACCCGACTTTCCGTCCGGCCACGCCCGCTGACCGGTTCAAGTCGCCATACGCGAATGAGGCCGCTGCACGGGCAGCCAATGGCGGGGCCTATCCGCCGGACTTCTCAGCGATCGTCAAAGCCCGCGCTGGCGGTGCCGCGTACATCTATTCGCTCGTCAGCGGTTATCCGGAAGACCCTGAATATGACGGCATCTTCGAATTTCCGCTTGAAGACGCTGCCCATGCCGACCACAGCGAAGAGGACGGCAAGCACGAGATCCACGGCACGCTCACCCAGCCGCTTGGCCAATACTACAATCCCTACATGCCGGGCGATGTGACACCGCAATGGCAGGGTGACCCGCGCCACGTGCCACCGGGCGGTTTTCTTGCCATGCCGCCGATCCTCGTTGAGGGATCGGTCCAATACATGGACGGAACCGAGGCAACGGTGGACCAGATGGCCGCCGACGTGGCGACATTCCTCGCCTGGGCGTCCGAGCCGAAGCAAGACATGCGCAAGCGCACAGGTCTTATGACGGTCATCTTCCTGTCTGTTCTCGCAATCCTCCTCTGGTTCTCCTACCACCAGATTTGGCGGAAAGTGGACCACTAGTCCGTGCAAACAATTTTTCATGCGACCAGGGCCGCCGGCATCGCCGCCGCGGCCCTTTTCGTATCCGGTCCTCTCGCAGCGCCGCAATCCGCCGACCAATCAGAGGAACCCGCGGCCCAGTCCGGCGCGTTTGTCCGGGCCCACCTTCCTGGGAACTGGGGCGAAGTTGTCACGGAAAATGCCGAGCCGCGCATTGGCTTCCTTTGCGGCGAAACAGAGATGATCTTCCGCAATGATACCGATGGCGGCCTGCTGATTGGACGGACCGGAGAGCCTGTCCTTCAGCCCGCCCCTGTGCGCATCGACGAGTTTAGTGTTACGGTCGATATCGCCGCGGTCATCGATGGGGCTGAGGCGGCAATGATCTTCATGGGCAACCCGTTTGGTCTTTTCCTAGCCCTGCCGAGCGAGGCGTCTGAGCCCGTTTCGCGGGACGAGGAAAGCAGCGCCTCGGTAACGCGTCAGCGCGTCGTGCCCATGATGCGGTGTCCAGAACCAGAAGTGATCAGCTAGCCACCCGTCAACGACATATGCCGGCCAAGCGCCGGCGCTGCGCCGCGGCGATCAATCGCAAACTCATGCTTCTCAGGCTTGGCCCCCAGCGCCCGATTGATGGCTGCATGGAGCGCCTCCGGCCCGCCAGTACGCACCGCATCGCGCAGATCCACATGGTCGTCCTGGCCGAGGCACATATAAATCCGGCCGGTGCACGTCACGCGCATCCGGTTGCACCCTGCGCAGAAATTGTTCGTCAACGGCGTAATAAAGCCGAGCCGGCCGCCCGTCTCTTCGACCCGTACATAGGTTGACGGTCCGCCGGTCATGTCTGTGCGGGGCAGGTCGGTCAGCCGCCATTGGCTTTCCAGTCGGTCGCGCACCATGGGCAGCGGCACATATTGGTCAAATCGGTCTTCGCCCGTTTCGCCGAGCGGCATCACCTCGATGAGCGTCATATCCATACCCCGGCCGTGGGCCCAGGCCACCATGGCTGGAATTTCGTCCAGGTTCTGCTGCTTCAAGGCGACGGTGTTGATCTTCACCTTCAAGCCTGCGGCCTGCGCCGCATCGATACCGGCGAGTACAGCATCCAGTTTGCCGCGCCGGGTGATCTCCTCAAACCGGTCCGCCTTCAGCGTATCGAGGGACACATTCACGCGCCGTACCCCGGCCCCATAGAGCTGCGCAGCGAATTGCGCGAGCAGTGTCGCATTGGTGGTCAGGGTCAGCTCGTCAAGCCCGTCTCCGAGGCGCGTACCGAGACGCTCAAACAGGGTAGGGATGTCCCGTCGCACTAGGGGTTCGCCGCCGGTAATGCGGATCTTGCGCACGCCCCGATCGATGAAGGCCGTCGCCACCGCGTCCAGCTCTTCCAGCGTCAGCAGCTCTTTCTTCGGCAGAAAGACCATCCGCTCAGCCATGCAATAGCTACAGCGCAAATCGCACCGATCCGTCACCGACAGGCGCAGATAGGTCACCTGCCGTCCAAACGGGTCCACCATGGTTGCGGGAGCCTTAGACATTGGCGCGTGCCTCCAGTGCCGCCAGATCCTCCGGCGTATCCACATCCTGAGCAAACTCGGGCGCAAGGGGCAAGCGCAGACCCGTACGCCGTGCCTCTGATTTTGCCGCTCTCAGGTCGTCTCCTTGCAGCGCGTCAAACATGTTAGCTGGGAACAAGACCGGCGGCAGGTCAATCTCCCCAGCAGACGTCCAAACAGCCCGCGCCTCGTCGCTGAGGTCGCACAGGGCACGAATATGGACATCCGGCACGCAGGGCATGTCGGCGAGGAGGACGATCGCCGCTTTGCATGACGTGCGGGCTGCGGCTGCGATCCCGAGCGCGAGGCTATCATCTTGACCCGTTTCTGGCGCTAGGTTCGACACGAGCATCCACCCTGTCTCTCTCAGCAATGCCTGCCGGCCCGTCTGGCTCGTCCCTACGACAGCAAGCCGCGCGGCGACCTGTTCGCCTTGTAGACAGCGCCCCGCATGGGTCAGAAGCGGGCGGCCCCGAAACTCTGCCATCAGTTTGTCACGGCCAAAACGCTCGGATAAGCCGCTCGCCAGCAGCACAAGCGCAATGTCATCCGGCCTCACGCGTCAACCCGCGCATGGTAGGCCTCGACGATTTCGGCCAGCGCTGAGATGGCCAGCATGGACGCGTCCCGCATTTTGGGCACAAGCCCGATCGGCCCGCGAATGCGGTCGATCTGTTCCGGCGCGACACCCAATTGGATCAGCGCTTCCCGGCGCCTCGCCTGCGTGGAGCGGCTGCCCACAGCCCCAATGAAGAAGGTGTCCCCCTCCAAGGCCTGGCAAAGAAGCGGCAGCTCCCAGTCCCGATCATGGAAGAGAAGAACGAATGCCGTTTCAGCGTCGTCTTTTGCGGTTGGTGGGGACGCGGGGGTCACGAGCCTTTCCGTCGTACAACCAGGTAAGGCGTGGATCTGCGCCAGGTCCTCGGGGTCAGGGCTCGTCGCATGGCAGGCCAGGTCCACCGCGCTCGCCAGGCGGGCAAGGGCCACGAAGTCGGCGCCCCGGCCAGCAAGGCGAAGGCGAAGTTTCGGCCGGTACGTCGCCGAAAAAGCGGCGCCGTCCACCACGCCGTCATCGATTTCGCCGTCGCGGGTGACGCTCAAAGTCGCCGGGGACCGCGCCGTCAATCGGGCCGCAAGGTGCGCGACCACGCGCGCGGCGGGATGCGGAACAATCGTCACGATGAGTGCCCCGCCGCAGGGCAATTGGATGTCCACAAAGGGCGACCCGGCCCCATAGCGCAAAATCTCAGCTTCGCCCGACACAAGACACGCCCCGGCCCTCAAGACGACGTCCGCATCAATGCATCCGCCGGAGAGGTATCCCGCGCTATCGCCATTGGCATTGACCGCCATCAAGGCGCCCGGCGCCCGCACGGCGCCGCCTTCGGTCCCAGTCAGAATGGCAAGCGCCACGGCGTCCCCGCGGGCTTGCCAAGCTCCGGCTGTCGCCAGCACATCACCCGGATGCTCCGTATGGCGGATCAGATCATCGGTCAGGTCCATGGGAGTCTTCTAGTCCGCCGGTAGGGCGAATGCCAGACCGCCCGGTCGACACGGCCCGTCCTGTTACAGATTGCCAGTTGTCCAAGCCCGCTGCCTTTGGCACCTAAGGCGCGGCGCTGCGCCACCAGGATCGTTCGGGGGAGACGTCACAATGTCGGACACTGAGAATTCGCCGGACGACCGCTTTGAGGAGC
>JBCAWP010000165.1:0-6111 GCA_038534535.1 Pseudomonadota bacterium | reverse complement strand
CTGTCGATCGTTCACTTCTGGTCCCTAATTTTCATCTATATATGGGCCGGGCCGCACCACCTGCATTATACAGCACTACCGCAATGGGCGCAGACCCTCGGCATGACCTTCTCGATCATGCTGTGGATGCCGAGTTGGGGCGGGATGATCAATGGTGTCATGACTTTGTCTGGCGCCTGGGATAAGCTCCGGACAGACCCGGTTATTCGTATGATGGTCGTCAGCCTAGCCTTCTACGGCATGGCGACATTCGAAGGTCCGCTCATGAGCGTCCGGGCCGTGAATGCTCTCAGTCACTATACCGAATGGGGGATCGGACACGTTCATTCCGGCGCCCTTGGCTGGGTCGGATATATCTCCTTCGGTGCGCTTTACTGCCTCGCACCCTGGCTTTGGAAACGCCGCGGGCTTTACTCCAAGAGCCTGGTCGAATGGCACTTCTGGATCTCAACGATCGGCATCCTCTTCTACATGATTTCCATGTGGTTTGCCGGGATCACCGAAGGCCTGATGTGGCGCGCCTATAATGAGTTTGGCTTCCTCGAATATAGCTTCATAGAAACCGTCGAAGCCAAGCATATCAGCTACATCATCCGAGCCTTTGGCGGTCTGCTTTACTTCGCCGGTGCGCTACTCATGGCCTATAACCTCGCCATGACGGCCCGCGGCCGCGGCGAAGCTATCCCCATCGATCAATCTGAGCGGAACAAGGGCTATGGCGCCCCTGCTCTGCAGCCTGCTGAATAGGAGGCGCGACACGCGATGTTGAACCAACACGGAATTCTGGAACGCCACTCGCTGCTTTTGACGATCGGTATCCTGATCGTCGTCTCGATCGGGGGTATCATCCAAATGGCCCCGCTGATGTATATGGATAACACCATCGAGAAGGTGGATGGCATGCGCCCCTACACACCGCTCGAACTGGCCGGCCGCGACATTTACATCCGCGAGGGATGCTACGTCTGTCACTCGCAGATGGTCCGTCCATTGCGCGACGAGATCGAGCGCTACGGCCACTACTCTCTCGCCGCGGAGAGCATGTACGACCACCCCTTTCAGTGGGGCTCTAAACGCACGGGCCCGGACCTTGCCCGGGTCGGCGGCAAGTATTCGGTGGAATGGCATGTCGATCACTTGAAAGATCCCCGCGCGCTGGTCCCGGAATCGAACATGCCGCCCTATGCATTCCTTGCCGAGAAGACGCTCAATACCGGCGATATGACGGCGCGCCTCAAAACCGAAAGAATGGTTGGCGTTCCCTATACAGACCTAATGATCGAACAAGCCGAAGTGCATTTGATTGCCCAGGCCGATCCGGAAAATCGCGGTTGGGAAGATGTCGGCGAGCTGGTTGCAGCCTATACCGAAGCCTCAGGACGCGAGGGGACTGTCGAAGCCCGAGACTTCGATGGCGACCCCTCCCGCATCACCGAAATGGATGCGCTTGTCGCCTACCTCAACATGACCGGAACGCTCGTCGATTTTTCGACCTACGAAGCCGACGACCTTTCAAACCGACGTTAGGAGCAAAGCCGATGTATGAAGCCCTTTCCAGCTTCGCCCAGACAGGTGGTCTGATTTACTTTGTCCTGATGTTCGCCGGCGCCATCGCCTATGCGCTCTGGCCCCGCAATCAGGAGACCTTTGACCGCGCCGCTCAGGCGCCACTGAATGATGAGGGGCCGCTCGATGACTGATCCAAACAAACCGTTCGATGTCGACGAGCACAGCGGCATCGAAACCACCGGCCACAGCTGGGATGGGATTAAGGAACTGAATAATCCCTTGCCGCGCTGGTGGCTGATCATTTGGTACATCACTATTGCCTGGGCCGTCGTTTACATGCTTCTCATGCCGGCCCTTCCAGGCCTTCCCTTCACGAACCAAACGAATACGACAGGGGTCCGCGGACACTCTGATCGCGTGGACGTCAGCATCGCCGTCGCAGAGCTTCACGCGGCGCGCCAGGTTCAAGCGGCTGCGCTTCTGGATGCATCCCTCGACGAGATCCGGACCGACCGCGATCTCCAGCAATTTGCCCTCGCCATGGGCGAAAGCCAATTTGGAGATAATTGTGCAACGTGCCATGGCAGCGGTGGGCGCGGTGCCAAAGGCTATCCATCGCTTGCTGATGATGTCTGGCTTTGGGATGGCACGCTTGGTGGGATCGAAACAACGATCCGTCATGGCATCCGCCACGAGCCCGATCCCTCAACGCGGTATTCCGCAATGCCGAGATTTGGCCGCGACGGACTTCTAACTACGGCCGAAATTAATGATCTTGTAGACCATGTCCTCGTGATATCGGGCCGGCCCGGAGACCTTGAAGCCGCCGGCCGAGGTGCAGCGACTTACAATAATCTTTGCAGCTCTTGTCATGGCGTCGATGGGAAAGGCGACCGTGCGCAAGGCGCGCCGAACCTCACCGACAATGAGTGGTTGTTTGGCGGTCAACCATCGGACATTCGCAACTCGATCTACAATGCGCGGAATGCGCATATGCCGGCCTGGGACGAGCGGCTCGATGACGCCACCATCAAGGCTTTGTCCGTATACGTACACTCTCTGGGTGGTGGTGAATAGGGCTTCAAGATGGGCGCAACGACGATCATACCAGGAAGTGACGGCCCACGTCCGGGATCACGCCCACCTGAGCATGCAGATCTCTACGCCAAGCGCAAGCAGATCTATCCGAAGCTTGCCCACGGAAAGTTTCGGCTGATCAAATGGCTTGTGATGGCGGCAACACTCAGCGTCTATTATCTTCTGCCTTGGATCCTTTGGGAACGCGGAGACGGAATCCCGAACCAAGCCGTGCTTGCGGACTTTGAAGGCGAGAAATTCTATTTCTTTTGGATCGAGATCTGGCCACAAGAGGCCTACTACCTTGCGGGATTGCTCATCCTGTCCGCCTTGGCTCTATTCTTCGTAACCTCTCTCTTTGGTCGGGTCTGGTGCGGGTACACCTGCCCCCAAACGGTTTGGACTGACCTTTACATATGGGTGGAGCGCGCTTTTGAGGGCGACCGCGCCGCGCGGATGCGGCTCGATAAAGCCCCCATGTCAATCAACAAGGCTTGGCGGAAACTCGGCAAACACACGGTGTGGCTGATCATCGCCTTCTGGACGGGAGGCGCATTTATTCTCTACTGGCACGACGCCCCGACCGTCGCCCGCGGGTGGTTCACCGGCGAAGCCCCGCTAACCGCCTATTGGTTTGCGGGCATCCTCACTCTCACAACTTACTTTCTCGCCGGCGCCATGCGCGAACAAGTCTGCACGTATATGTGCCCATGGCCGCGGATACAGGGCGCGCTCACCGATGAGCATGCGCTGAATGTCACTTATCGCTATGACCGCGGGGAACCGCGAGGCGCTCACCGGAAAGATGAAAGCTGGGAGGGGCGCGGCGACTGTATCGATTGTAATCAGTGTGTGCAGGTCTGCCCAATGGGCATCGACATACGCGACGGCGACCAGTTCGAATGCATTCATTGTGCGCTGTGCATCGATGCCTGCGATGACATCATGACAAAAATTGGCCGGCCGACAGGTCTCATCGCCTACGATACCAGTGTGGCTGTGAGCGCGCGCGCGCGGCACTTAACCCCACCAAAGCACCGCCTTGTTCGAGCAAGAACGATCCTCTACGCGGTCCTCATGTCAGGGATCGGCGGTTTGATGCTTTTCGGCTTGCTGACAAAGGCGACGTTTGAGGTCAACGTTCTGAAAGACCGCTCGCCGCCCTTCGTCCAACTCGCCGATGGCGACATCAGAAATGGATTCACGCTCAAGCTGGTGAACAAGAACAGCGCCTCGCGGGATCTCCAGTTTTCACTCGACGCAAGCCCCGGTACGGAGTTTGAGATCGTCGGCCTTGAGACCACTGCCAGCGACGTTGTCACCTTGCCGGTCGCCGCACACGGCGTTGATCGTTATCGCGTCCTCGTGACAGCGCCGCGCGGCGCGCGCCAGCGTCAAATCGAATTTGTATTGGTCGATAGCGAGACAGGCGAGACAATATCCTCGCGCAGCTCATTTAGGGGTCCATCCAATGACTGAAGCTGAAACAGCCAAACCCTTCACCGGATGGCACGCCCTCGCCTGGCTCGCGGGGTTCTTCGGTCTCATGTTCGTTGTGAATGGCATCTTCTTATACCAGGCCATCACGTCATTTCCGGGTGAAGATACCAAGAAGTCTTATCTCCAAGGCCTCAACTACAATGATGTTCTAGCCGCCCGCGCCGAACAGGCCGCTATGGGCTGGCGCGCGGAAATTGGAATCGACGGGAACAGATTTCGATTTGTGCTCCGTGATGGGGCGCACTTTCCCCTAGGCGGATATGACGTCTCGGCCGAGTTCCGCCATCGCGTCACGACTCGTCTCGATACCAAACTCACGCTTTCATCAACAGGTATCGGCGAGTATACCGCGCCTATTGACAAACTGGGCTCGGGCATTTGGGACGTGATCGTTTATGTCCGCACACCGACCGAAGGCGAGGACATATTTGCCGCCCGTAAGACGGTCCAGATCAAATGAGCGAAGCCACCTCATTTGAGGCGGGTTGTCCGTCAGGGCTCGCGCCCTCGACCCGGCAGCGGCGGCAGATTGATTTCGATGCATTCCTCCAAATCCGCCAGGGCGCGCGCCACCTCGATCTCGCCGTTCGCGGCGCGAAGTGTGGTGGGTGTATATCGAAGATCGAAAAAACACTCATTGCCCTGCCAGGTGTTCAGGCCGCGCGGCTGAATCTCTCCAATGGACAGCTCCGGGTATCAGGCTCGGATCAGATGCAGGCGAATGCCGTCGCTGAGACACTGATAGACCTCGGATATGGCATTTCAGCGCGCGGCACGGACGGAACAGACAAAGCTCGTGCATCTGAGGAACGGTCGCTGCTGATCGCAATGGCCGTGGCGGGCTTTGCCGCAGCCAATATTATGCTTCTGTCCGTCTCTGTCTGGGGCGGCGCTGCGGAGATGGGCGCACAGACGCGCAGAGCCTTTCACGTCTTTTCGGGATTGATTGCCTTTCCGGTGATCCTCTTCTCCGGACAACACTTCTTTCGGTCTGCCTGGTCTGCCCTCTCCCATCGCCGCGTCAATATGGATGTGCCCATCTCCCTCGCCGTTTGGCTCGCCTTTGGCACGAGTGTTTGGGAAACGGCGATGGGCGGGGAGCATGCCTATTTCGACGCCTGCGTGATGCTGCTCTTCTTTTTGCTGATCGGGCGCTTCCTAGATGCGCGGCTCAGACGGCGCGCCTATGCCGCCGCCCATGACCTTGCCGCTTTGCAGAACCAATCCGTGACGCGGCTTGGCCCTGGCGGCGCAGAGGCCGTGCGGGCGGATGAGATTCGAGCCGGAGACCGGATCCTCGTCGCGCCTGGCGAGCGGGCCATTGTCGACATCGATCTTATCCGTGGGCGGTCTGATGTCGACGAGAGTCTGGTCACTGGTGAAAGTCTGCCGCGTTCTATTGGTCCGGGGGCGCGACTTTATTCCGGCTCAATCAATCTTGGCGGCGCGCTTGAAGGCGTCGCCGTTTCCGCCGCGGGAGAGTCCCTGTTGGCAGATATTGCCAACCTCTTAGAAGCAGGCGAGCAACGCCGCTCAACCTACCGCAAGATTAGCGACCGGGCTGTCTCGCTGTATGTGCCGTTCGTTCACACGACCGCCCTTTTGACCTTTCTCGGTTGGCTCGCAGCGGGCGCCGATCTACGCACCGCTACTTTGATAGCGGTCTCAACACTCATCATCACATGCCCCTGCGCCCTTGCCTTGGCGGCTCCTGTCGCGCAGGTCGTCGCCTCGTCGCGGCTCTTCCAGCGGGGTATCTTTCTGAAATCAGGTGACGCCTTGGAGCGGTTGGCCAGTGTTGATCATATCGTGTTCGACAAGACGGGCACGCTAACACTCGGTAATCCCAAATGGCTGCCAGACCCCATATCATCCAGATACTTAGCTGATGCGGCCCGCCTCGCCCGGGCGAGCAGACACCCGCTCTCAGCGGCGCTTGTCGAAGTCGCTGGTGCCGGTCCGGTGGCCGCCGGGACAGAAGAGACTGCAGGTCGGGGGCTTTGCGCGACGATCGAAGGCGAGGTG
>JBCAWP010000164.1:0-6145 GCA_038534535.1 Pseudomonadota bacterium | reverse complement strand
CGCCGACACCGACGAACATTTCGACAAAGTCCGAGAGCAATGCGCCTTGCATCATCTTCATAGACGAGATCGACGCCGTTGGCAGGTCACGTGGCGCAGGGCTCGGCGGCGGAAATGACGAGCGCGAGCAGACGCTGAACCAGCTGCTGGTCGAGATGGATGGTTTCGAAACCAATGAAGGCATCATCCTCATTGCCGCGACAAACCGGCCCGATGTGCTTGACCCTGCGCTCCTGCGCCCCGGCCGTTTTGACCGCCAGGTCACTGTCGGCAATCCGGACATTATTGGCCGCGAGAAAATCCTGCTGGTCCACATGCGCAATGTCCCGACCGCTTCGGATGTGAAGCCGAAGACAATTGCGCGCGGCACACCCGGTTTCTCAGGGGCTGACCTTGCAAACCTCGTCAATGAGGCAGCCCTGCTGGCTGCGCGGCGCGGTAAGCGCGCAGTATCCATGAAGGAATTCGAGGATGCGAAAGATAAAGTGATGATGGGCCCGGAACGCCGGTCCATGGTCATGTCCGAGTCCGAAAAAGAACTCACCGCCTGGCACGAAGCCGGACACGCTATCGTAGCCCTGAAAGTGCCGAAGGCTGACCCGGTCCACAAAGCGACCATTATCCCCCGGGGCCGGGCTCTCGGGATGGTGATGCAACTGCCGGAAGATGACAAACTCTCAATGTCGAAGATCGAGATGACGTCGCGCCTCGCCATTATGATGGGCGGCCGCGTGGCTGAAGAGCTGAAATTCGGCGATGATAATGTCACGGCCGGCGCGGCATCTGACATTCAACAGGCGACCCGTCTGGCCCGCGCCATGGTCACCCGTTGGGGGCTTTCAGATGAGGTTGGCCCGGTCGATTATGCGGAGGACCAGGGCGAAGTCTTCCTCGGCCAGCAACTCGTGCGCTCCTCGCATGTCTCCGAGGAAACGTCTCAGAAGATCGAGGGGGAAGTCCGTCGTCTTGTTCAGGACGGCATGGACGAAGCTCGCCGCATCATGACCGAGCACGGCGGGCAATGGTCAGCGATTGCTGAAGGCCTATTGGAATACGAAACGCTCACCGGCGACGATATTCAAACCCTGCTAGAAGGCGGCACGATCGACCGGCCGGATGTGTCGGATGATGATGGCGGCCCAACGTCTGCCGTTCCGGTGGTTGGTAAGCGCAAGCCAAAAGGTGGCGGCGCCATTGGGTCGGCCGATCCGAAGCCGGCCTAGATCTCCCATGGCGGCGCGGAGCGACCAGCCTCTTTATACATTTGTCCCGGTTGCCGACGGCGACCGGGCCAAATCGTTTTATGGCGAGACGCTTGGCCTAGATCTCCTTGAGGACACACCGTTCGCTGTCGTCTTCCGCGTGCCGGGCGGTACGCTTCGTCTCGCGAAGACGCCTAATTTTGCGCCGCAACCCTTCTCTCTTGTTTGCTGGGTCGTTGATGACCTCAACGCCGAAATGGCCGCGCTACGGGCCAAGGGTATTGAGTTCGAGCGATTTAGTGGATTGCCGCAGGATGAGGATGGCGTCTGGACCGTTCCTGACGGGACGAAGATCTGTTGGTTTAAAGACCCAGATGGCAATCTCCTCTCGTTCAGTCAGCGAGCGTGACCCTCGCATATGAGTGAGGAGGAGGGGCAGGCCAGCCGGGTTTTGATTATTGCTGGCTCTGATAGCAGCGGCGGGGCTGGGATCCAGGCGGACATCAAAACGGTTGCGGCCCTTGGCGGATATGCCATGACGGCGGTGACGGCGCTCACCGTTCAGAACACGACCGGCGTTTTCGATGTCGTCCCGGCGCCAGTAAAAGCCGTAATCGCCCAAGCAACAGCTTGTCTCAGCGATATCGGCGCAGACGCCATCAAAACAGGCATGCTTGGCTCACGGCCTCTGATCGAGGCGATTTCCGAATTGCTCAGTGAGCAAGGGGCTGATCGGCCTCGCATTGTTGACCCCGTCATGGTCGCCACGTCCGGCAACCGGCTATTGGATCTGGGGGCTGTTGATGTGCTGCAGTCCTTGCTTGTGCCGGGCGCAACCCTCGTCACGCCAAATGCGCCTGAGGCTGAGATCTTAACCGGAAAATCGGTCGAGACCGTCGATGGCCAGCGGCGGGCGGCAGAGGCCCTATTGGAGCGCGGAGCAGAGGCTGCACTTGTTAAAGGCGGACATATTGCGGCTGACCCCATAACGGATGTTTTGCAGACTCAATCCGGCGAGTGGTTGCTGGAAATGCCGCGGATCGCAACCGACAATACCCACGGTACGGGTTGCACCCTGGCAAGCGCAATTGCGACCGAAATGGCTTTCGGCCGCGCGTTGCCGCAGGCCGTTGAGGCAGCCCAGCATTATCTTGCCGGGGCGATCAAGGCCTCTGGTGGATGGGGGAGCGGGCCAGGACCCGTGAATCATGCTTGGCGCGTTAAGCGCTACTGAAAAAGACTTACCGATCTGTCATAAGTTTTCTGTTGACCACACATGTAGTCGAAGCTAGTGACTACACCCGTAGTCAATTCGTTTGCGTCTGACGCAGTCGAGAGGGGACTTAGAATGATACAGATTTCAAAAGCAGAGCTGGAAATCATGAAGGTGCTCTGGGCAGCAGATGGCCTGGGGGCCACCGATGTTCACGCCGCCTTGGGTGACCAGCAAGATTGGACGATCCGTACGGTGAAGACCTTGCTGGCACGTCTTGTCGAAAAAGGTGCACTTGAGACTGAACAGGACGGGCGCCGCTATCTCTATCGGACCCGGTTGCGCGAAAGCGATTACAAATCCCGCGCGGCTGGACAGTTCATTGACCGTATGTTTTCGGGGCGCGCGGCGCCCTTGATTGCCCATCTCGCCGATGCTCGGGGGCTCAGCGAGGAAGATATCACAGAATTGGAACAGCTTTTGGGGGAGCTTAAGAAATGAGTGCGTCGGCCCTTACATTTTTCTGGCAAACAACGCTTGCAGTGAGCGTTCTGACTGCCATCATCTTGCTCATTCGCAGACCAGTCGCCACGGCCTTTGGTGCGAAAGCAGCCTATGCGCTGTGGGCGTTTCCAGCACTTAGGCTCGTTATGCCGCCGCTTCCAGCGGGATGGTCCCTTTTCGGACTGGTCGCACCGGCAAAACCGGCCACCGAGCCGGCAGTTATGACGTTTACGGACGGTGCTCACAGCGTCTCGCTATCGGCGCCGACATCTGGAGACGTGGTGTTTGCGCCGCCGATGCCGCCGGCTGTTCCCGTTCCCTACGAACCCTCTCTCTTTGAGGGCACAGCGGCGCAAATCGCGTCCGTTGCGGGCCCCGCGCTTCTCGCGGCATGGCTTGCCGGCGCAATCGGGACCTTTGCCCTCGGGCTCTATCGCCAGTGGGTCTTCATGCGCGTGGTGAAACGCGAAATGACGCCGGCATCCTTGGCGATCCAAACAGAGGCGCTTGAGGCTTGCCAAACCCTCGGTCTCGACCGCCGCCGCATCGAAATTGCCACGAGCTATATCAGCAGCAGTCCTTTGGTGACGGGGCTTGCGCGCCCGGTCGTCCTTCTACCGGCCTGGTTCGAGAGTGACTATTCTCCGGTCGAGCGCCGCGTGGCGTTAATGCACGAGTTGGCACATGTGAAGCGCCGCGACCTCTGGGCCCTGCAGCTCTCGGCCATGGTTCAGGCCCTGCAATGGTTCAATCCACTTGTTCACTATGCTTTGCGCGCTTTCCGGTCTGACCAGGAAGCCGCATGCGACGCCGACGTGTTGGGAGTCGGTACGGCAACGCCCCACGAATATGGGGCAACGCTCGTGAAAGCCGTTCGACGTACCCGTCCGGTTCGCGAGCCTGCTCTGGCGGCCAGTCTGCCGCTTACGCACTCCCTCACCGAAAGGCTCAAGATCATGCGTAATCCTCTACCTACAGACCGTCGTCGAAAGCTCGGCGCCGCCTTGACCGCAAGTGTCGGCGCCGTGGCTCTGATCGCTTCGGCGGGGTCCATGAGCGCGTCGGCTCACCCACACGAACTCGACGACGAGGACGAGGCGCGCCTGGAGCGTCACTTCATTTTCCATGACGGCGACGAGGAGCGCGTGATCCTCCTCACTGACCCCATGGAGAAAGTCGAGATCGACCTGCGCCAGATCGAAGATCTGACCGAAATGATCACTGAAGATACCGTGGGCATGGAGGCACTGATTGCCGAAAATGTCGCTGTGATCAGCACAGATGTTGCCACTGTCGTCGCCGATATGGCCGGTCAAATGACCTTCACCCTGGACGATGGCACAACCGTAATCGGGCTTCCCGGCGAAATCGGTCACTTCGTAGCGCAGGTGACCCGTCTCGCTGAGGATGGATCGATCAATGACGACGAGATCGATCGTTTGACGGATGAGTTTGAAGAGCGTGTGGAAGCTTGGGCCGATGAATTGGAGGCGCGCATCGAACTTGCCGCGCCGCATTGGGAGGCGCGGATTGAAGCCGAAGCCGACCGCTGGGGTGAGGCATTTGAGGCGCGTATGGAGGCCTTTGAAGCCCGGATCGAAGCGCGCAGCGACTCCATCGAGCGTCACGCTGAGCGCATCGAAGCCGCGGGTGAGCTGGTCGAGGAACTTGTCGAAGAATGCGAGGATGTCGACGGGTTTGAAGTGGTCACACTCACAGATGACGAGACAGGCGAGACCCATAAGGCGATCTGTCTGCGAGGCGACGGTGACTTGACAACGAGCGAAATTCTCTCTGAGGCCCGCGCTTCGGGTGAGCTGTCAGAGGCCGAACTCAAGCGTCTCCAACGAAAGCTCAAAAAGGCCGATAATGTTAGCTGGTCCTATTCCTACTCAATTGAAACTTCACCGGAGCTAGAGGGCGCCGACGACGATTAGTCGGCATCTCTTACGTCACACACAATGATTGGGCGGCCATCCGGGGCCGCCCCTTTTTTATCCGCGAGCGGTATGCTTCAGGGCCGTTCGACACCGTGGTCCTTCAAGAGCGATAGCAGTGCGTCGCCCATGAAGGCTTGAGTGTCGGCACTCGGATGCCAGTCGCAGCCATAGAGTTGGCCGTCCGGACTGTTGCTGAATTCGATGAAGTCGACATTCTTATCGCCGGCCGCCTTTCGCATCTCGACGGCGCCAAGGACAGCGGCCTTAGCGGCATCATAGGCCTCGGATCGGCCCATCGGGCCCCAGCCCGCGACGATCAGCGCGTCCGGCTGGTCAGCGCGGATCTGGCCCATGAAGTCGACATAAGCCGCATCAAACGCTTGGCCGGGATCAGTTTCTGAAAAGTCAGCCATCCCCATCAGGAGGACAACGACATCCATGTCGTCAGGCATGGTCGTCGTCCCTTCAGACATCACACTGGTGTAAAGCTGAGGCAGCGTTGCAGCCGTATCCCCCGCCCAGTTTGACAGAAGCCCGCGGCCCGACCGGGCAATGATCGATAGGTCGGCGTCTAGGGCCCTGGCAGCCGTCGCAGCAAACGTCTTGTTTGCATTGTGGGTGGCGGGAGAATAGCGGCAGTGCTGGTCTTCGCCTTCGACGCCATAGCCGGCTGCAACATCATCCCCAATCACCAGCATTTTCAGAGCAGCCGGATCCGGCGCCGAGAGTGTCCCGTCTGCCGGATCAAAGCCTTCAAAGCGGATTGGGCGATAGGGGCGTTCGGTCCGAAGAGCGATTCGAACATCATGCGTGCCGGGAACATCTTCGATCAGGCGATAGGTGAGGCGGCCCGGTTGAAGATCGAGCACTTGCTGCTCACCATTGATCTCGACATCGAGCCAGCTGTCTCCGGTATCCGTCAAGGTCATGGTAAGCGTGTCGCCCGTGAAAACGGTTTCGATCACGGAGCCAGGCCATTCGATCTCGGTCACGCCCGCCGCTGAGATCTGTGCGGGGCTCGAAACGGTGTAGTCCGTGTTCTGCGGGACGTCAGCCTTGGGATTGGACGCACAGGCGGCGAGAATAATGGTCGATCCGGCGAATAGCAGTGCTTGGCGCATCGTCACTTTGGGGCCTCTTCATATCCGTCGAACGGCGCGGCGGACGTTCCCGCACACCTAGTCCGTGTTACCGCTCCCCAGCAGCCAGGCGAATGGCCGGATATCGACAGTCTCGAAGAGGTTTGCTTTCGCATATGGGTCGTCATCGGCCCACTTTTGAACGTC
>JBCAWP010000163.1:0-6146 GCA_038534535.1 Pseudomonadota bacterium | reverse complement strand
CGGGTCACGGCATCCATCGCCATGGCGGTTAAGTCGCCGAGCTTCAATGTGCCGCCTTCGCGGGTTTTGAAGGGTTTCCCATCCGGGCCGTTCACGGTGCCGAACCCCACATGTTCGAGCCGGTCTTCAGGCATGTAACCGGCGATGTCGGATGCGCGGAAGACTTGCTCAAAGTGCAATGATTGGCGCTGATCGACCACATAGACCATCAGGTCCGGCGTGTAGGTTTCTACCCGGTCGAGGATCGTGGCTAGGTCCGACGTATGATAAAGGCTGGCGCCGCGAGAATTGAGGAGCATGAAGGGCGGATAGTCCTTATTGTCGCCCTCCCGTTCGACAGGAATGATCCACGCGCCGTCGTCTTCCACCGCAATGCCGCGACTTTTGAGATCTTCCACCATGCGAGGGATTAAGGGTTCAGCGTCTTTTTCCCCCTTCCACAGGTCGAATGAGACGCCAAGGAAGCCATAGTCGACTTTCAGTTCTTCAATTGAGACGGCGATAAAATGGTCAAGTAGGGCGCGGTAGCCCGCCCGCCCGGCCTGCAATTCGGCGATTGCCTTCTGGCTCCGTGCCAGGCGATCCGGATCTGCCTTAGCCTTGGCGGACGCCTGCGGATAGAGCCGCGACAGATCATCGATCGTGACGGGAGATGTGGCCGGAAACGGCCCCTCATTGGCGGCGTCGAAATAGATGAGATCCGGCTGCTCATCCTGCAATTCTGTGATCAAATGCCCCATCTGCAGGCCCCAATCCCCGAGATGGACATCGGAGACAACACGATCGCCGAGCGCTCGAAAGAGGCGTTGCAACGTGTCGCCGATGACGGCGGTCCGCAGATGCCCCACATGCATCGGCTTTGCGACATTGGCACCGCCAAAATCGAGAATGACCGATTGCGGATTGGTCGCGCGCTCCGCCCCGGCCAGTTCAGATGCCCGCACCTCCTCAGCCCTTGCCGCAAGGGCGTCGGACGCAACCGTCAAATTGATGAACCCAGGCCCGGCGATCTCGACCGCCTCGACAAGCGGATCCGTTTCCAGAACTTTTGCGATGTCGGCGGCAATCTCTCTGGGATTGCGCTTAGCTTTTTTGGCCGCAGCGGAGCGCGCCATTACATTGAAAATCGGCTTTGTCCGACGCGCGCACAGCGCCGTAGGCCGCATCAAGATCGAGCGATACGAAGGCGCGCGCGCAAACTGCGCTGAGTTGCGAAGCGAGGGCGACCATGTGTTTTCTCCGGCAAGGTCAGCGTCGCGGCCCGCTTAGCCCCGTTCAGCCGCCTGCATCAAGGCGGAATCGCTTACCCGCCTGATTGAACGCGAGTTGTTGCTCCGTCAGATCGAAACCGACAAGCACTTCAAAGTTGGCCCCTGAGATCGTTTCATCGACCCGGGGGATAACAACGCGGTTGACCAATTCCTGAGCTGTCGCGATCTGCCCACTCCGAAAATCGGCGGTGACAAGAAAATTCTGCCGATTCAACACCCGTGAGTTCCGGCGCGTCACCGCTACAAAATACGGATACTCATGGGTCCGGCTCTCGCCTTTCGGTCCTTTGCCAAAGGCAAAATCAATCTCAACTTCGGCCAGGAGAGGTTCGTCCTCGACATAGCGGCAAAAGAGCCGAACACCTGTGATCTCGCCGCTATACGCGATGTTGCGAAAGGACTCTCGCTCATCTGAAAACTCGATAATCCGGGCAGCCTCATAGATGGCGCCAGCGGTGGGGCACGGGCCAGCATTCGGACGATCATCCAAGGCGCGAACCACGCCGCTCGATCCGCAAGCCGTTATTGAGGCAAGCGCCGCCAGGGCACCAAGTGCGGCGGCATAGTTGATCAGTCTACCCATAGAACTCCCTCTTCAGCGGGTCTTGGCCTTTGTTGCCGGCGTCCCATCTGCTAGCCAAAGGTTTAACCCCGCGCCGCTTTCCGGTGCAACGCCGCTTTCGCAGGAGCTGCAGCCCCGTGTCCCGTCCGAAGCTCACCATTCGTCTTGCCGCACCGCGCGGCTTTTGCGCCGGTGTCGACCGCGCCATTCAGATCGTTGAGGAAGCCCTCGCCAAGTGGGGACGCCCCGTCTATGTGCGCCACGAGATCGTTCATAACGCCCATGTCGTGCGCCGTTTGGAGAAAATGGGCGCGATTTTTGTCGAGGAACTCGACGACTGCCCGGCTGATCGCCCGGTCGTCTTCTCGGCCCATGGCGTCCCGAAATCGGTACCGGCGGAAGCTGAACGGCGCGAGATGGTCTATGTCGATGCGACCTGTCCTTTGGTCTCGAAGGTTCACGTCCAGGCGGAACGGCATTTCAAGGCCGGAGAAGAGATCGTCCTGATCGGCCATGCCGGGCACCCGGAGGTGATCGGCACCATGGGCCAGGTGCCAGCGGGGACGATGACGCTGATTGAGACGGCAAAGGATGCGCGGGACTTTATGCCCAAAGATCCCGATAATCTCGCATTTGTGACGCAGACGACCCTGTCGGTCGACGATACGGCCGAGATTGTCGGCATCCTTCAGGAACGCTTTCCGCAGATCCGCGCCCCGCATAAAGAAGACATCTGTTATGCGACGACGAACCGCCAGGAAGCCGTAAAGGCCCTGTCGCCGGGCACCGACTTGGTGCTTGTGATCGGTGCGGAAACATCGTCGAATTCGAAACGACTGGTCGAGGTGGCCGTGCGCGCGGGGGCAAGCTCGGCCCGTCTCGTTGCCAGCGCCGACACTGTGGATTGGTCCTGGCTGGAGGGCGTCTCGATCCTTGGGGTGACGGCGGGAGCAAGCGCGCCGGAAGATCTGGTCGAAGGGCTGATTGGGGCGTGTGCAGACCGGTTCGATGTTACGGTTGAGACCGTTCAAACCGCCCGCGAGGGTGTCACCTTCAAACTCCCTCGGATTTTAGCTGAGCCGGACCCGGCGTCGGCGGCCTCCCAATGAGCACGAGGCCCCGCCTCTACCACGCGCCGCGCACCTGTTCGCTTGCCGTGAGAATCGCGGCGCAGGAGGGCGGCGTTCCGCTGGACATCGTTCCGGTTGATCTTGGCACGCACACGCTGGACGACGGCACGTCCTTTCTAGAGATCAACCCGCTCGGCCAAGTCTCTGTTATTCGCTTACCGGATGGCACGCTCATCACCGAGACATCGGCCTGTCTCGTCTGGGCGCAGTCCCAGTCAGAGGATACGCGCTTCCGGCGGGACCCACCTGATTCCGAATTCTTCCAAATGCTCCGATGGATCGGATTCTGCGCGACTGAATTACACAAACAATTATTCCGTGTGGTCTTCTACTCAGAAGCGTCCACAGACGTGAAAGACCGGTTTCGAAGCCTCGTCCCCGATCGATTGATGCTCCTGGAGACGCACCTGTCTGACCGCGCATTCTTACTCGGTGACCGTCTCTCAGCTGCAGATTGCTATCTTGCCTGGGCCCTCACCCTCACCGACAAGGCGGGCATCGACATCACGCCCTATGCGTCACTGTGCGCCGCGCGGGACCGGCTTTGGGAAAGACCCAGCATCCGCCGTTTGATGGAGGAGGATCGCGTCGCGGCGGTGATGTAAGCCGGCCATCAAAAAAGCCCGTGCCTCAATCAGACACGGGCTTTCTCAATTGAACAGATCGGTCTTGTTTAGAACGACGCCCCGACGCCGAGACTTTCGACGGTAGACACGGTTAGATAGCCGACCGGCAGGCCGTTCGCACGCTGGTAGGCCTCCATCGCGTTCAGTGTCGCCGGACCGAACTGACCGTCATCTGGCGATGTGTAGCCGGCGGCCGACAGGGCACGCTGGATTTCGGCAATCTTGGTGGGCGTCGTGTTGGTATCACACAGCACTTCGCGCCATTCCAGGCCACCGCCACCGGTCACCACGCGTTTTTCGACAGTCTTGTACGTTGCCGGGATTACGGTGACCTCTTCCCGGGACGGTTCGACAAGAACCTGCTTTGTTACGGTCTCATAAACGGCTGGAATGACCTCTTCGATAACTTGCGGGGGCTGAACAACAACCTCCTTCGTCACAGTCTCCATAACCGCTGGAATGATACGAGCATCGGTGCTCTCAGGCGTCGCGATGCGCGTCCGGGTGACAGTTTCGTACTGCGCAGGGACCTCGACCCGGCAAAGCAGCTCCCCGGTCGCCTGCTCAGACGTTGCCCCTTCGGTGCCGGCCGCCGAAGCGCCGCGCCCAAAGAGACCAGCGCCCGGCTTCCAGGTGGAATAAGCTGGCCGGACAAGGACTTCTTCTGTGTAGGTCTCATAGGTTGCTGGAACAACGACTGTCTCGGTCCGCTCCGGCTCGACAATGACGGTTTCCGTAACAGTCTCATAGACCGCTGGCACCGTACGATAGGTAATCGTCTCTTCTTTGATCAACACCTGCTCCGTCACAGTCTCATACCGCGCCGGAATAATCGAAATTTCCTGTGTCTCTGGCCGGTCGATGACCTGCTCGGTCACGATTTCGGTCGCCTCAGGAATAAGGACTCTGGCAAAACACTCGCCTGGCTCAGCACTCGGCGGATAATCGGCGCCTTGGCCAACGGCAACCCCCGCCACAACGCCGGCCGCAACCGACAAGATAAGAAGCTTGTTCATACTCTTCCCCTTCAGATGGAAACATCTGTACTGTTTCCGTTATCGATGGGGGCTCTGACATCGATGTCATTGCCCCACGGTAGGAAAGCGACCCAGAGCCCTCAGGTACGCGCCCCGGGTATCTTCGTACAAAAGGATCATAGCACGCGCTAGACCACTTCTGCCTTTTGTTACTGCGCATTAATGGGTTGTACAGAGTGCCGCACAGCCCCAGACCCTTGCTTCCACCCGGTGCTAAGCGATAACCCTCAGCGCACTCAAAACAACGTCCCTAGACGATAGGTACTGCCCATGATCGAGCGCTATGCCCGACCTGAAATGACGGCCATTTGGTCGCCAAAATCGAAGTTTGCTATCTGGCTGGAAATCGAGACGCTAGCCGCCGAGGCAATGGAAGAGCTCGGACAGATCCCGGCCGGGGTTACAGCGGCCGTGCGCGCGCGCGGCGGCTTCGATGTCGACCGGATCGATGCGATCGAACGCGAGGTGAAGCACGACGTCATCGCCTTTCTGACAAATGTCGTTGAGCATGTTGGGGAAGAAGCGAGATATTTACATAAGGGCCTCACCTCGTCCGATGTCTTGGATACGTGCTTGGCCGTACAACTCTCCCGGGCGAGCGATCTGTTGATTATCGGCCTCGACCGCGTGCTAGCGGCGTTGAAATCTCGCGCAATCGAACACAAACGCACGCCAACGATTGGGCGTAGCCATGGCATTCATGCCGAACCGGTCACCTTCGGTTTGAAACTTGCTGGCTACTACGCCGAGTTTCGTCGTGCCCGCGCCCGGCTTCTCACGGCCCGTGAAGAGATTGCGACTTGCGCTTTATCCGGCGCAGTCGGGACATTTGCCAACATCGATCCACGTGTAGAAGCCCATGTGGCAACCAAGTTGGGGCTCACACCGGAGCCCGTGTCGACTCAGGTCATTCCGCGAGATCGGCACGCCATGTTCTTTGCGACTCTCGGCGTCATCGCCTCCTCAATTGAGCGATTGGCCACGGAGGTTCGCCATCTCCAGCGAACAGAAGTCCTGGAGGCCGAGGAGTTTTTCTCCGCCGGGCAAAAGGGCTCATCGGCCATGCCCCATAAACGCAATCCGGTTCTCACTGAGAATCTGACGGGGCTTGCACGGCTCGTCCGTTCTGCGGTGACCCCCGCCCTCGAAAACGTCGCCCTATGGCACGAGCGGGATATCTCGCACTCTTCCGTCGAGCGTGGCATTGGCCCGGACGCTACGATCCACTTGGACTTTGCCCTCCATCGACTGGCGGGCGTCATTGAGCAATTGGTCGTTTATCCCGATCAGATGAAAGCGAATCTTGACCGGCTGGGTGGCTTGCATAACTCGCAGCGCGTTCTGCTCGCCCTCGTGGAAAAAGAGGTCAGCCGAGAGGACGCCTACCGGCTCGTCCAACGCAACGCCATGCGCACATGGGCTGGCGAAGGGGACTTTCTCGGGTTTCTGAAGGCAGATGATGAGATCACGAGCAAGCTCGCAGGCGACGAGCTCGAACGCCTCTTTGATCTCGACTATCA
>JBCAWP010000162.1:0-6155 GCA_038534535.1 Pseudomonadota bacterium | reverse complement strand
GGCAGGGGTTCCAACCGGTTTCCGGCACTGCCGCACCTGTTGTCTCGAGCGCGTCGAGAAAGTCCCAGCTCAGAAAAGGGTCAAATGGGAGATGGCTGGGGTTTGCGACCTGGTCCCAAGCGTCTCGGCCGATGTCGGCAGTGCCGGAAACCGGTTGGAACCCCTGCCACCTTACGATCAAAGGGCCCGACGGGACCTTGCGCGGGGCCATGCCGCTTTATGCAAAAACCCACTCCCAAGGCGAATTTGTCTTCGATCACAGCTGGGCCAGTGCGCTTGAGAATGCGGGCGGCCATTATTATCCGAAGCTTCTGTGCGCCGTGCCCTTCACGCCGGCGACAGGCCGCCGGCTTCTGGTCTCCGACGGGCCCGAAGCAGACCGCCTGCGTCTATCTCTCCTTTCCGGTGCAATCCAGATTGCGAGCGACAACGGATTTTCCTCGCTCCACATCAATTTCCTGCCAGGTGAGAGCGCTGAGCGCCTGGCCGAAACCGGCCTCCTCCACCGCACGGACCAGCAATTCCATTGGCAAAACCAGGGATACGAGACCTTTGATGATTTCCTCGCGGCGCTGTCCTCAGCCAAGCGTAAAAACCTTCGGAAGGAACGCCTCAAAGCGCAAGCCGGTTTGACGTTTGAACACCTGACCGGTGATGCCATTACCGAAGCCCACTGGGACGCTTTCTATGCCTTTTACATGGACACCGGCGCCCGCAAATGGGGCTCACCCTATTTGAACCGTGAGACATTCTCCCTCCTCAGCGAGCGTATGGCCGACAAGCTGCTCCTGGTCTTTGCGCGCGATGAGGGTCGACCGATCGCCGGCGCGCTAAACCTCATCGGATCAGACACGTTGTTCGGACGTTATTGGGGTTGCCTGGACGCGCGGCCCATGCTGCATTTCGAGGTCTGCTATTACCAAGCGATCGATTTTGCGATCGCCCACGGTCTCTCAACGGTCGAGGCGGGCGCCCAGGGCGGCCACAAGCTTGCGCGCGGCTACGGGCCAGTAAAAACGCACTCAGTCCACTGGATCGCCCATGCTGGCCTCCGGCGCGCGATTGACCAGTATCTCGACCGAGAGCGGGAAGCGGTTGACCAGGATCAGGGCTATCTCGCGGCCAGGACTCCCTTCAAAAAGGCCGAATGACCGATCTCCAAATCCTTCGACGGTGCGCGGGAATCGAAGAAGCTCTTGTCCTGGAAAGCGCGCTTCGCGCAGGTGGCTTCCGTCCCCTGGTGAGCGAGTTCTACACGGCCGCCAATACTTGGGATCGCATTGCGGCGTATGGAGGCATCGCCGTCCGGGTCCCTGCCGGCGAACTCTCTGACGCAGCAGACTATTTGCTCACCCTGCGACGCTCAGCCCGCGAAGAGCTTCAGGAGCAATTCGGGGATGTTGACTGGTCACCATTACCGCGCCCGTGGAGACGCGCCCTCTCCATGCTTGTCCTGCACTTTAAGGGCGGAATAGTATTTTGGTTTGCTTTGGCCGCGCTTCTATCGATCCTACCGATCGATTGGTACGCACTTGTAGAGCAGACATCTTGGTCAGGATCGCTCTTCATTGGTCCGACACAGGCGCGCATAATCCAACCGGCTTCCGTTGAATACGCCAACGGCCTGTTTCTCCTCCTCTTGATTGTCGCGCTTCTCGTTTTTGAACTATGGGATGTCTTCGAGACGAAACATAATCCATCCCATGACGAGACCTGAGCTGACCTAATGACCCTCCACGACGATTATGATCCGGACAATATCTTCGCAAAAATCCTAAATGGTGACATGCCCTGCGTGAAAGTGTTCGAAGACGAGGTTGCCCTCGCTTTCATGGACATCTTTCCCCAGTCCAAAGGGCACACGCTCGTCATCCCGAAGGATGTCGCGGCGCGCAACCTGCTCGACATGCCAGCGGACCGCCTAGGCCCTTACATGGCGCGCGTGCAGACCCTTGCGCGCGCAGTCGAACAAGCGCTGTCGCCCGATGGGATCGTTGTGACGCAGTTCAATGGCGCAGCGGCCGGGCAAACGGTCTTCCACCTGCACTTTCATATTATTCCGCGCTGGGATGGTACGCCCCTCGGACGCCATGGCGCTGGAGGCCCGGCGGACACAGCCGACCTTGAACCCCTAGCCGCCTCGATTAGAGCTGCGCTGACTTAGGCCTTAAAGACCAAGTTTCTCTTTCAGGATTTCGTTCACGGCTTGGGGGTTCGCCTTGCCACCAGAGGCGCGCATGACCTGGCCAACGAACCAGCCAAGCGCCTTAGGTTTGGCGTGCCCTTCCGCCTTCTGGGCCTGGACCTGCGCGACCTGGTCGGGATTATCAGCAATCACTTGGTCGACCACAGCGGCAATGGCGCCGGTGTCGGTGACCTGTTTCAGACCTTCACGCTCGACGATGTCCGCAGCAGCATCGCCCGTATCGATCATCTTCGCAAAAACCTGCTTTGCGATCTTACCGGAGATGGTCTTATCCGCGATCAGATCGATGAGACCGCCAAGTTGGGCGGCGGAAATCGGCGAGGCCGATAATTCAAGGCCTTCCTTGTTGAGATAGCCGAAAAGCTCCTGGCTGACCCAATTGGCCGCCAGCCGGGGATCGCGCCCTTTTGCGACCGTTTCGAAGTAAACAGCCTGCTCGGCATCTGCGGCGAGGACCCCCGCATCATAGGGCTTCAATTCATACTCCGCGACGAACCGCGCCTTTTTTTCATCCGGGAGTTCGGGAAGGTTCGACTTGATCTCCTCGATCCAGACAGGATCTAGCTCAAGCGGCAGGAGATCAGGGTCCGGGAAATACCGGTAGTCATGCGCGTCTTCTTTCGAGCGCATGGACCGGGTTTCTCCCGTGTTCGGATCGTAGAGCCGGGTTTCCTGGTGAACCTCGCCGCCCTCTTCCAGAATGGCAATCTGGCGGCGGGCTTCATATTCGGCCGCCTGCTGGATGAAGCGGAACGAGTTCATATTCTTGATCTCGCACCGGGTGCCGAGATGACCAAAATCACCCGTCTCCATGAAGCGCTCATAGTCACCCGGCCGGCAGACCGAGACGTTCACATCGGCCCGGAGATTGCCCTTCTCCATATCGCCGTCGCAGGTCTCAAGCGCCACGACGATCGAGCGGAGTTTGCGGACATAAGCAGCCGCTTCCATGGGCGAGCGGATATGCGGCTTCGAGACGATCTCCATCAGAGCCACGCCGGATCGGTTCAGGTCGACATAGGTCTCGGTGGGCGACATGTCGTGGATCGATTTACCCGCATCTTGCTCCAGGTGAAGCCGTTCAATCCCAACGGAAAAGGCATAGGCCTCGCCGCCATGGGCCGGCTCGACATCGACCTCAATCTCCCCCTCTCCCACGATGGGGTGGGCGAACTGGGATATCTGATAGCCCTGCGGCAAATCCGGATAGAAGTAGTTTTTCCGGTCAAACCGCGAATAGGTGTTGATCTCGGCTTTGAGCCCGAGCCCGGTCTTCACAGCCTGTTCGACGCAGCGCCGGTTGATCACCGGCAACATGCCCGGCATGGCCGCATCAACAAGAGACACATTAGCATTCGGGTCAGCGCCATAGGCCGTTGCGGCGCCCGAAAACAGTTTCGCGTTCGAGGCCACCTGCGCGTGGACCTCTAGCCCCATGACGACCTCCCACTCCCCGGTCGAGCCGGTCAGGCGATATGGTGGTCGGTCGGTCATGCGCGGTGTCTCCGTCATCAGGCGAATTCAGGACCGCGTCTTAGGCCTGAAACCGGGTCTCTGTCGAGGCCTGGCGGGCGGCCGCGTTTGTTGGGTCCGCGCTCCGTGATATAATCAACCGCGAAGGAAAGATGGCCCATGCTCATCAAGATGATGCTGGATCATGCACATGAAGGCGAACGGCCCATCGTTCGCAGTCTTCTGCGGCATATCATTGTCGGATTTGGCAGCGGCTTTGGGCTGGGCGCGGCCGGTTACGCGCTGATCCTTTTCGCGATGCGCAGCAACAGTATCGAGATCCCGTTCCTCTTTGTGGTGGCGGCCTGCCTTCAACTCGCCGCTATTGGCGGGCTCATCGGCGCGGGGGTTTTCATGTCACGGATCACCCAGCGCGACAGCGAACGGCGACGAGACCCCTACAAGCGGGCGCCGGAGCTTGACCAGATGCTTGATCCAGAAAAGGACCGACCCGCACCGCGGTCCTAGTCACGTCTCCCTCTGCGTCTGTTGTAGAGGCGCGCGGGGCAAGCCTTATAGCTTGCCTTCTGACTTTGCCTTCTCAACACGCGCCTTCCGCGCCGCCATCTTCGCTTTAATGTCCGTTGGTTTCGATGCAGTGGCGGCAATGTTCGTCTCGTCGGAAGGCGAGACATCTCCCGGAAAGCGCGCCTTCAAAATCCGCGACACAATCGTGCCAAATCGGAAGGCCGGATACATCAACAAAAGGGCGCCCCCGGCTGCTGTCAAAGCCCGCTCCGGCGCAAAGATATTATATCCACCCTGGAGGACGGCATAGGCGCTGATGACCAGTAAGGCTGCATAAAGAAGGATCGACCACGTCCAGGCGGACGTGAATATCGTCGGCCGGGGCCCGGTATTCGGCAAAGACCAATAGTCGCCCGATTTGGACGGCTGATTAGGGCTTTCATCAGAACCAGTCATGGTGCCGGTATAACATGAAACATCATCGCGGAGACGCTACCACCACTTGTCCGGCTTGGCGCTAAACCCAGCGGCTCGCTCAATCGCCGCGCCCACCCGAAAACAGGCTGCCTCATCTAGGGCCTTACCGATCACCTGTAGGCCGAGCGGCAGTCCCTGCCCATCGAGGGCAGCCGGGACCGAAATGCCGGGGAGCCCCGCGAGGTTTGCCGTGACCGTGAAGACATCGTTCAGATACATGGCAACCGGGTCGTCTGACCGCTCCCCATAGGCGAAGGCCGCGCTTGGCGTGGCCGGCGTCAGCAAAGCATCGACCGACTGGAACACATCTTCGAAATCCTGGAGGATCTTCGTGCGCACTTTCTGAGCGCGTAGATAATACGCATCGTAATAGCCCGACGAGAGCACATAGGTTCCAATCATCAGACGCCGTTGCACTTCTTCGCCAAAGCCAGTTCCGCGCGTCCCCTCATATGTTGTGAGAAGGTCATCTCCCGGCACACGCGCGCCGTAGCGCATGCCGTCATACCGGGCCAAATTCGAAGATGCCTCTGCTGGCGCCACGATATAGTAGGCGGGCAAAGCATATTTCGTGTGCGGCAAGGAAACGTCGACGATCTCGGCGCCCTGGTCCTTCAGCCAATCAATCCCTTGCTGCCAGAGCGCCTCAATCTCATCCGGCATACCATCGAGCCGATACTCCTTTGGAATACCAATTTTCATACCCTGGATCGGCCGGCCAACGTCAGCGCGCCAGTTTGGCGTGTCGACCGGCAGCGACGTGGAATCCTTTTCGTCATGGGAGCACATCACTTCGAGCAGGATCGCTGCATCTTCCACGGTCTTCGCGATGGGCCCTGCCTGATCAAGCGAAGACGCAAAGGCCACCATGCCGTAACGGCTCGCGCGGCCATAGGTGGGCTTAATGCCCACCGTCCCGGTAAACGCCGCCGGCTGCCGGATCGATCCACCCGTATCGGAGGCCGTCGCCGCAAGACAGAGATCAGACGCCACCGCCGAGGCGGATCCGCCAGACGATCCACCCGGCGTCAGCGTTGCATTTCCACCATCATTGCGCCGCCAAGGGTTCGCAACTGGTGAGAAGCAGGACGTCTCATTTGATGAGCCCATGGCAAACTCATCCATGTTGAGTTTGCCGAGCATGACGGCACCCGCATCCCAAAGATTCTGGGTCACTGTTGATTCATACGTTGGGGTGAACTCGCCGAGGATTTGCGAACAGGCCGTGGTCCGCACGCCCTTCGTGCAATAGAGGTCTTTGATCCCGAGCGGCGCCCCCTCAAGCTCGCCCGCCTCGCCGGCCGCTCGCCGTGCATCAGACGCATCGGCCATTTCGAGCGCCTTCTCAGGCGTTTGCAGGACATATGCATTGAGGTCGCCATTCGAGGCCTCAATGGCATCGACAAAGGCCTGGGTTAGGTCCCGCGCGGAAATCTCCTTGGAATCCAGTTTCGCAAGCGCATCCGCCAGGGTCAGTTTGGTCAGATCACTC
>JBCAWP010000161.1:0-6166 GCA_038534535.1 Pseudomonadota bacterium | reverse complement strand
GTGCCGGCCGTGTACAGGGGCGGGTGTTCGAGCAACCAGACTAACTCTGCCGCATCGCCATTTTGGATCGCAGACACACGTGCCTGCATCGCATCGATTGCATCCTGATAGGCGACGGGCGTATCGCTCACTGCCCACTCAATTGCAGCATTTTTCATAACCTCGATGATATAGCGGTGAATTCTCCCTTCACAATGTTAGGGGTGAGAAGTATACGGCGCTCTTAGCCAGGGTGTGCGGCCGTGGCGGAACTGGTAGACGCGCAGCGTTGAGGTCGCTGTGGGGCAACCCGTGGAGGTTCGAGTCCTCTCGGCCGCACCAATTTTTTTAGTTAAGTATCAGAAAATCATATAGTTATTTTGATATGGAAATACGTGGCCCCCCAGCGAGCCCCACATTTGTGTGCTGCTCAGGGCAGCAATGGCGTCCTTTTGACGTGTCAGATCGCCATAATTAGTGGAATCAAGTCATCACATGACAACTAATTTCCGTCAGATTCTTTTCGAATTGGCCACAGAGTGTATGATTGTCACTGGAAGGAGCCTGGAAAATGAATGAAACAACCGCCCGCCTAGCGGCAGCTGTTCACTTCGTGATTCATGAAACCAGCGGCCAAGACCTCGGGAAGACAAAGCTTAATAAGATCCTGTGGTTTGCAGATTGCGACGCTTATCGCCGACATGGTGAAACCGTGACTGGGCTAGCTTCCTACGTTAAGCTTCAATATGGCCCTGTCCCTAATGGCATTGATTTAGTCATAAGGGATCTGATCGCAGACGGCTCGATTGAGCAGGATTCCCATCAGGTGGGCACCTACATCAGGCATGGATACAATAGCCTTGCTGCACCTGGCGACACGAATTGCTTGTCGGAAAGATGCAAACAGGTGTTGCAGAATGTTATTGAAGCCGTGCGCCCGCTGACTGCATTCGAAGTGTCGGAGATCAGCCATGATGCGTTGTGGGAAGAAACACCTCACGGAGGTGAAATTCCTGTAGCGGCAGCAGCCTCCCAACCGGTCACGCCTGATCAGCGCATCATGGAATGGGCTCAGCGCGAGACGGGTTAATTCGAGTGAAGTACGCTAAGCCGCCGGAAGGGTTCAATATACGATTCCTGGAAGGCGTCGAAGCTCAACTAGAAGAGATCTCTAGAGACCCATCGCTTGCAAGAATTGTTGATGCCTTGATTTTGAGGATCGCAAAGGTTGGCCATATCGAGGGTACTGAAATTCCGCCAGACGGCGATGAAAACGGCAAGCGGGTCATCGTAGAGCGAGTGGAAAGCGGAAAATTGGCTATTCTGTATCGCCCGCTCGGGGATACCGTTACAATAATGTCCATCCGTATTTTCTAAAAGGACGCGCAGCGCTCATGAGCTGACTCGCCATTGTTGTGCTTGTTCCGTAGACGATGCGATTCCGCCTTTCGATTTTGCCACAAACTAAGAATCGGTGGCTTGACCTTCAAGGGATGCCAAGAAGGCCCGGAAGTCCTCTTCGCGGTACCGAACCAGGCGACCGAGACCGGGAATCCGGCTTGGTGTGTCCATGTCATCGTTTGAAACCCAGCGATGCCAAGTCGCTCTACAGATCTTCAAACGCTCGCAAATGTCTTCAATGGTGAGCCATGTGGATTGGGTCATTTTGATTGCCCTTTGATGTTTAGATCGGAATCAGTGAGTTTGGGGTTCAGTTCGATTAGTCCGGCGGTCTCGCGCACCCAGTCGGCATTCTTCAGAAGCTTCAGTGCGCCTTCTCTGGCTTCCTTTTGCCGGCACGATTTCGGCCCTCTGCGAGAAAGCGTTCGAATCTTTGTCGCGCGTCCCTCTTTCTTTAGCCAACGCGCCATTTTGCAGGCATTCTCTAGATCTTCCGCAGCCGGCACGGTGCCAGACAATCTCGTCAGCTCCGCCAAAAAATACTCGGCAATTTCGATGCCGCTTTGCATTGAGTCGGCAGAGATGATTTGTTCACCGCGGAACACTGCCAAGACACCAGCGAACCTGGCGGCAGTCTCGTGGGTCTTGTTGCAAAGGTCAGAAAGGCCAGCCAGGTCGCCCGCAGGCGCTATCCTTGTTTCGATCGAGTTGAAGAAATCCACCAACAAACTCGTGGCGCAATCTTCCATTTCTAAAACGGGCCGCTCAACGTCGCCTTCGCTATTTCGAGCCACCGACTTGGACAGAAGTTCTTCAATGCGGTCAGCAAATTCGAGCACAGGTTGGCTGACCGCATTTTCTTGCCACTCTGCCAATGTAGTTTGTCGGGTTCCTGCTGTTGTGGCTGGTTCGTGTATGTTTACCCGTGCAAGTATACCTTGGCCTCGCGCGACCGGATCTTTCAGGAATGGCAAAATGGCAACTCTTTGCCCCAGAAGATGAACTGTTAGGCGACAATCGGTGAGCGTCGTTGTTTCTGTTTTGGGACCCCGACCTTTGATTTTCTTTGTGATTGTGCCGCCTTCATGAAGTTTTGAAAGCATCGCCATACCGTGCAGCTTGTTTTCCGCCTTTAAAGAATGTCCGCCCAAAATCTGCCCGGCCTCATCTGACATCAAACCCTGGCTGGGATGACCCTCAGAAAAACCCTGAATAAGGCCCTCGACCGTACCGCTCCCAGTGATCAGCTCAGGTGAGAGAATGGGGAAAGGCTCCCCTGCCTCAAGCTCGTTTCGTTTGCGATCGGTTTCAGCTTGTTGGCGAAGGCTTTTAACGCGCCTCTGCACCCCTATGTTGGCCAACCGATCGGCCGTCGACTTGCGCTCACCGGAGCGACCGATTGTGATCATGAATGAACTAAGAGGGCGGGCGTCCTGTCCGCGAAAGGCGACGTCGAAGCAACCTTGAGCTGCTAAACTAGCTGCTGACAATACAGACGACGCTGCCAACGCGACTGGGCATTTTACGTGTTTTTGGATCTCTTCCGTAACCTCTTGCATAGGGCCAAGCGCAGAAACCGGAAACTCCGTTGGCCGGCTGTCAGGTTCAACGAGGCTTTCAGGGGCAGGCCAGTCACCCGGCCTTAACGGCACGACTTGCGCTTGCCGTGAGCGGGGCGTTTCAAGGGCATCGTTCAGAACGGCCTCAACATGCTTGGTCGCGTCGAGCGGCTTTCCGTAATCATCAGCTGGGCTCATGCCGCGCTCCTTTCCCGCGGGAGCTTCCGTGGTGAGTTCTTTCCCGTGTTGAAGCCGGATTGAATGGTTGTTTCAGCGCTTCGCGCGCCGTCATCCTTCACAAGGCCGCAGTGAATTGCCGCCTGTAGCAGGGCTTTGCGTGTTGCTGCCTCGGGCAGTCCGCCAGCCGCAGCGATCGAGCCCAGTGCCGCGGCCGATTTGTACAACTGCGCATTGCGGCCGCCTTTCCCGCAATGAGCGACTGCCTCCAGTTCGCGGCGCAAAGCACTTTCACAATAGGAAGATATGCCCCCGTCAAACGGTTGTAGCCTACCAGGCTCTATCATGGGCTCTGGCGGCGGCGTGAGCGCTTCCAAAAGGGCATTGGTCGCTAAGGGAGGGGAAGCGAAATAACGCACCCAAGTGTAACCACCATCAACCTTGCCGGAGATGCCAACTCGGCTGCTTGGGGGTACAGTGACCAAGCCTCCATGTGTGCGGACGTCTACACCCTCGATGCCGAGCCGGCCATTCTCTGATGTCCAGTTACGCGCTTTGAGTCCTTGGGGCAGGGCAAACCATAAATGGAAGCCACCGCTTGGTGTTTTCGCGACGGGCGCCTTTGGCAGCGAGAATAACTTGAACAGATCCGCGCCTATCTGAACGGCGTCCCATCCCTTTTCGGGCCTATGGTCGATGTCCAGAACGGCAATTGATTCTGGCGGCTCCACAGCAAAGGCGCTTACGCCGTTTGATAACACAAACTGCTTTGCGTCTCTGGGGCAGGGCGCGGGAAGCAATTTCGATTTTTGGCGGTTCGCATAGCGCCAAGGTTTTGCAAAAGAGCCGTCAGGCTTGAGAAACGCGATACGCAGTCCTTGCTCTGCCCATGCGGATGCCGCGTCTTCAATTCGCATACCCTCTGTGTCTGGAATTCTCATGCCGGCCCCTCGTAAACTTTCGTTTCCTCGAGGCGCAACCAATCGCGCTCAACAACACGCTTGCTGCGCCGGAGGGGTTGAGGCGGTGCGTAGTCGAACTCCACCGGCGGTAAGTTGGGCGGCTCAATGATGTTGTCATTGAAGTTATTGTTCCAGGCGCACACCAGTGCATTCGGGTCATTACCAACATTTTTCACTTCGCGCTCGTGAGTCAGCTCTAACCGATCGACGCCTGGCGCAACGCGGCTCTCGCGAGACCACATCCGATCAATGGACAGATAGAAGTTGCCGCCGACGATTGTGACCTTGCCGATTGACCACGGTTCGTTCGAATCATCGCGCACAAAGTGCTTCGGGAATTGAATGATGTTGCTCATGATGCGCGCTGCAGCTCCTCTAGTGAGGCTTGGCGAGCGACAACGCCGTTCAAAGAGGGGCGGAATTGAAATGCTGCATCGAAAGCGCGGGCGAAATGTGCGCCATGGATCAGCGCTGATAGGAGTCCGATGCTGCAGCGGTTAGGCAAAGCGACATCGAGGAATTGCAGCTGCTTGATTGCTCTGTCGTTAGCGATACCGTCGTCATGCTGCCAGTGCGTGCTATGCTTGAGCAGAAATGCTTGAGCTGCATTGATAGAGCGGTGTAGAGGCGCTGGCGGCAGTGAGCCTGCATGCCTTTGCCATTTGTCGTCGACCCTCACTTTGGTCATTGTCTGGAAAGGATGATGTGACCTGCGCCGCGCAAGCATTGCCGCAGCGTTTTCGTTGTAGAGAACAAGCGACCGGACTTCGCCGCGCTTAGACGTGTCTGCGATCAGGTAAGCTGGGACATCCAGTTTTGTGAGAATGTGAGCGCCAGGCGTTTCGGGCTGTTCCACCGGACGCTTTGCAAGGCTCAACCTTTTGCGATGCCGCTTTATCCGTTGGACTTCGATCGTTGTTTTGGCTTGAAAATCTGGCTTCGTGTTTGTATGCATGTCGTGTCCTGCTCTTCAATTCAAAGGACGAAATTAAGGGCCAGCGACTTGTGAGCGCCTTCCCCTTTCCCCTCCAATCAGGCGCCTGTGCCCGGCAGCCGGTTGGAGGGTTTTCTCTTTAAGGGATGTGGACCTTTCCGTTTTTGCTGGTGGATTGCTTCCAGGCTTCGAAGTCTTCGCGGAGCCAGTATTCAGTGCCGTTGATCACAAACGGTTCGGGAAACTGCCCGGCTTTCCGCAAGCGATAGAATGTGGTTCGGCTACATGGCAGCTGCGCGACGATCTGATGGACGCGCATGGCTTTGGATAGATCAATCGTAGGCGCAGCTTGTGTCATGCCACTTGCTCACTCTGAGCGCGCATCCAGCTGATGACGTCTTGGCGATCCCAAACGCGCGTACCGTTGACGCGCATACCGGGAATAAAATCACCGTTTGCTGCCCAACGCTCAACGGTGCGCGTTGAAACGCTAAGCATCTCGGAGACGTCATTAACGCGAACCCACTGGGGGTCTGGTCTGTTGAGTTCAATCACGGCTAATAATCCAATATTAGAGGTTATGTGAGACCTCCATAAGCGGTAAACCGATGGTCGGTCAATAGCGAAGATTGTCTATTTATGGCGGTATTTGTGAGCAGACTGGCGTTGCAAATTGTTTCGCCACGTGTCAATTGTTGCCAGATAAACAAGGGAATTCGCGCTATGAGTAGTGGAAAACAGCATCAGGCACCTGCGGGTTCACCCGAGGCTCGACTTGCGACTATTTCAGTTTCTGTGACTGATGAAATTATGGGTGCGCTTAAAGCTGCGGTTCAGCAGAAAAAGAGTGAAGGACTGTCTTGGTCGATCAATAGAGAGGCCTGGGAGCGGCTTTCGTACACATTTAAGCTGACAGGTCCCGAAGGATCTATCGATCCGCATGTCGAACTACTCAAATCTCAAGGTAATCGGAGAATCACTGAGCTGACGTTGCTTAGTTTGATCCAAGCCAGCGAAAGGTTTGAGGGATTTTCGTATCCTGGCTCATTGAGAAACGCTTTGAGCGGTGAGGCAAGTGGATACACGAAACGTGGGATAGAGGCTGCGCGAAACCTGTCCGGAGAACTCGACATTGATTTATTGTTTAGGCCGGT
>JBCAWP010000160.1:0-6246 GCA_038534535.1 Pseudomonadota bacterium | reverse complement strand
CAGGTATGGCTCCGATAAGTGAGCTGGCTTTCGAAACGTCTAGTATTACACCTACTGGACGCGGTGCGGGTGTGGGAAAAGCCGCAGATGAGCACGGCGATAGAGCAGGATTAGGTCCACCGAGGCGCCGATTCTCTTTGAAAAGCTTCATCCCCCCGTCACAAGGATGTGGTCCAGACGGTTCATTAGGTCGCCTTAGAGTACCGCCATGAGCTGAACTTCAAAGATCAGGTCCGAGTTTTCCGGAATAGTCGGCGGGCGGCCCGCGGCACCGTAGGCAATATCGGCTGGCAGATAGACGAGCCAGCGATCGCCCGGGCGCATCAGCTGCAAGGCCTCGGTCCAACCGGGGATCACCTGAGTGACGCCAAAATCGATCGATTCCCCGCGGGCGTAGGCGCTGTCAAAGGTCTCGCCGGTCTCTGCGAGGCGGCCTTCATAATAAACGACCACGCGGTCGGCCCGGGTCGGCGATGTCCCGTCTTCCGGGCCTGAGGCCAGAACCACATATTCAAGACCGCTATCGGTCTTCTGAACGTCGCTGCCCTCGCTATTCCAAGGCGTGAACGTTTCCCAAGCCTCTGCGTCGGAGGTTTGGACCTCAAGAACAGTGTTCAAATCGATCCGGAAGATAAGATCGGCATCAGGCGGTATGGGCCCGCCAGGCGTCCCGCCGGCGCCGTAGCCGAGATCAGATGGAATGTAGACGAGCCAATCATCGCCTTCTGTCATGAGCTGGAGAATTTCTGTCCAACCCGCGATAACGCCGCCAACGCCGAACATGGCTGGCTCGCCCCGGGCATAGGAGCTGTCGAATCGCACGCCTGTTGAGGCCAGGCGGCCTTCATAGTTCGCAATGACAGCCGCTTGCGCGCTGGGCGAGGCTCCGCCGTCTGGTCCGCTATTCAACTCGACGTATTCAAGGCCGCTTTCGGTCGTTTGCACGCCCTCCGCGTCGGAATTCCAGGGTGTGTAACGGTTGAAGAACTCAGCGCTTGGTGAGGCATCTGGCTCGACCTCGAGGAGTTCTACCCGAAAGATCAGGTCTGAATTCGGCGGAATCGTCGGCCGACCAGCGGCGCCGTAGGCAAGGTTCGCCGGGATATATAGCATCCACTCGTCGCCCGGCTTCATGAGCTTTAAGGCTTCCGTCCAGCCTGGAATGACCTGGGAGACACCGAATGTACTTGGCGTTCCGCGGTCATATGAGGAGTCGAACTTCGTCCCGTCCGCGGCAAGACGTCCGTCATAATTGACAACAGCACGATCGTTCGCGCCAGGCGAGGCGGCGTCGGTGCTGGCCTCTTTGACCACAAAATATTGCAGACCGCTTTCTGTGGTCACCACGCCTTCGCGGGCCGTGTCCCAGGGCGTTAGTTCTGCAAATGGATCGGTCATAGCCGGAGGTGTCGACTGACCACAGGCGACAAGCCCGATGGAGAGGGCAAGGCCCAGAATGATGCGACGAAACATGAAATCGACCGTCTCCTTCAAAACACGTCGACCAGCGGTTTAGTCGGCTTAGCCGGGGCTGTCACCTACCGAGCGTCTGAGAGCAGATCAGATCATGAATTGCGGGCTATCGACGATCTCGGTCAGGGTGACGCCAAGCTCACCATCGGCGACGACAAGCCGGCCGCGGGCCATGAGCCGGTCGGACACGTAGATATCGATCGGCTGTTTTGCGTCGCGTTCCAGCGCAAGCACGTCACCCCTCTCCAAGCTTTGCAGCTCTTCAATCGACATGCGCGTTTCGCCGAGCACCACGTCGACCTGGACGGGTACGTCCATCAGCTTTTTCGCGAAGGCGGGATTTTCGGTGGTTTTCAAGGCGGTCGCTTCATCTTTTGGTTTGATCGTTACGATTCGCGCGGAATGGTTACTGATCTACAAACAGGTCGCCCTGGCCGTCGATAATCATCTGGCAGGCCGTTGAGAGGAGCGACCGCGCGTTTGTCTGGGCGTCGGCGGGCAATTTGACTTGGTCGAGGCACTCGGCAAGCTTCAGAAGCTCGGCGAGGGCGCGGCGCATTTGGTCTGAAATCGATTCGAGCCGCGCGGTGCGTTCGTCAGAAGCTTCATCTTTTGCCGATGCGGCGCCCTCTGCGCGCGCGTCCGAGAGAAGGGCGGCGAGTTCCGCGGCCGAGACAGCGACCGTGGCATCTGCCTGGTTGACCGGCGTTTGGGCCGAGAAATCCCCTTTGAAGTCGAAGGCAGACAGTGAGGAAACGGGGCGACGGGTCATGCGATAAGCTCGTCGTCGATGTCTGGTTTGCTGGTGATCTCGCCGCGACGGATCAGCTCCCGAGCGAGACGCGCAAGGGATTGCCGCGCAGCCAGGATACGATCACGAGAGACGGGGCTGGCCGCCTCCATTTCATCTTTTAGCAGATCACTGGCCCGGCTGGTCATATTCGCAAATAGAGCCTTTGAGACCGGGCCACTCTCGCCCGTGAGCGCGCAAATCAGGGCTGAGCGATCGGTCCTTGCGAGGAGTGTTTGGAGACCGGCCGGTGACAGCCCCGCAATATCATCAAACGTGAACATCTGTCCGCGGATGCGCGCTCCCAGGGCAGGGTCGCTTTGTTCGAGGGCTTGGAGGAGAACCTCTCCCTGGTCGCCGCCGAGCTCGTCGAAGATTTCGCTGAGTGCTGCGTCGCCTTTGGCCGGTTCGGCGGGCAACTGGTCGAGCTTAGCGCCGAGATGCATTTCGACGGTGGCAAGGATGTCCGCTCCGGGCGTCTCGAGCCGCACCATTCCGCGCAGAACGTCCAGGGCGTCTCCCGGCGGGAGATATCGCACCGTGTCGGCCGCGGCGCGGGGCGCGATCCGCGAGAGCACCATGGAAAAGAGTTGCGGATGTTCGTCTGATAGAAGCGAGACAATATCTGCAGGCGCGAGCCTGGACAGGCGCTGCCACACGGACGCTGAGACATCTGTCTGCGGCGGCGCATGGGAGAGGAGACGGTCTGCTGCGGCGTCCGCGTCTGATGCATCGTCTGGTAATTGATCGATCACCGCACTAAGCGTCTCTGCTTCGTCGCGGCGCAGGGCGCTCCAGACGCCTGCTGCATCTGGACCGAGAGCTTTCAATAGCCTGGCGGACCGCAGCAGGCCTGGGGAAAATTTCGCTGATCTATCCGGCGGCGTGGTCATGCAGATTGGCTCAGATCATTCATCCAGGATCGGATAACGGCGGCGGTTTTTTCCGGCTCCGACTTTGCAAATCGAACCGCGCGCTGAAGCGCGATACCGGATGGTCTAGATGGTGATGGCGGCGCCGTCTCCGCACGAACTGTCGGGTTGGGCGTGTGAATAGGCATCCGCACCACTGTTACTTTTCCTGATAGGGATAGAAGAATCCAGGCGCAGAGGCCAGCCGCGATCAAAAGGGCTGCGATTTCCAATCGCTCGGCGAGGGTGATGTGCGGGGTCGACAGCCCAATGGTGTCGACGCTCTGGATCAAGACCGCGCGGTCGGGTGTAACGGCCTCGAAAAGGTCAGCCAATCGCTCGCGCTGTTCACTGCCAAGTGCCCCGGCCGACGCATCGATAAGGACGACGATGTTTCCTGTACCGGTGTCGATTGCGCGCGCATTTCCCGCCCCGACGATCGCTTCAGCAAGCACGCCGTAGGGGGTTGTTTCGGGCCCCGGTCCTCGATGATCGGTCGAGACGATCGCAAAGCTTCTCAGGCCCAGTAGGGCAATAAGACCGATCAGTAGTAGACCGGCCAAAACCCGCTCCGGGGCGCGCGCGGTCGATGGTTCGGGGGTCGATCCTTGGTACACGATACGCAATTCTCCGCTGGGCGCGGCGAGAATTCTCGCGCCCTTCCGGAGAAAACGTATCAGTCAGCCTGTAAATGCGCGTTTAATCCGCGCCAAGATCGATCAGACGCGACGATACTGCTGAATACGCGTCGTGCGCAGGCCTTTGGCGCCGTGGGTCGTGTAAAGCTTGACCCAGCCGGAGAATTCTTCTTCGGACAGGCCATAGCGTTCGCACGCATCGTTTTCTGACAAGAGACCACCGGCAACGGCGGCCACCACCTCAGCTTTACGGCGTGTCACCCAGCGTTTGATGCCAGGTGCGGGCAAATCATCGATTGTCAACGGCTGTCCATTCGGGCCGGTGACGCTCATGACCACGGCTTTCTGCTCGTTCATTTCGTCCTCCTCGCGGATATACGGGTCTTTCTGCTCCCAGTGCGAAGGAGATTAGCCGAGGCGTTTTAAGGCGATGCTCAATTGGGCCTGTGAGTTTTGATGAAAATTCGATTGGTCTTCGCCCGGCGCGTTTGGATTCTGTTTCGAAAGCTGTGCCGGACTGGGCCAATACGCGTCTTAGGCGACCGCCTCATAGGCGCTGTATGTGCGCGCGATGAAACCGCCGCCGAGGACGCGCGTCTCACTCATAGGATCATAAAGCACACAGGCCTGACCGGGGGCGACGCCTTCTTCCGGCGTCTCGAAGGCGATCCCCGGCTGCCCCGCGCGAAGGATGAGCCGCGCGGGCAGGGGCGCGCGTGTCGAGCGCACCCGCGCGAGGACAGGCGTTGCGGCGGCCGCGGCATCTTCCAATGCGCCGCCTCCGATCCAGTTGCACTCGTCAAGATCAAGGCCGGCCGTCAATAAAGCCTCGCGGGGGCCGACATAAACCCGGCGCGCGGCAGCGTCTATTTTGATCACAAAGAGCGGGTCGCCCGCGGCGATACCGAGGCCGCGTCGCTGACCAATAGTGTAATAGATGACGCCGCGGTGTTCGCCGAGGACGCGGCCGTCCAGGTGGACGATTTCGCCCGACCGGCCAGTCCCAGGGCGCAGGCGCTCCACGACTTTGGCATAGGAGCCCTCCGGCACGAAACAAATGTCCTGACTGTCTGGCTTTGTGGCAACAGGCAGGTCGAATTGATCGGCAAGGTCGCGGACATGCTTTTTGGGGAGCCCGCCGAGCGGGAAACGCAAATAGTCTAACTGGTCGCGCGTCGTTGCAAAAAGGAAGTAAGATTGGTCGCGGCTCGCATCATGGGCACGGTGAAGCTCCGGCCCGTCCGGACCGGTTTCGCGGCGGATATAGTGCCCGGTGGCGAGGCAGTCTGCGCCGAGGTCCTTCGCCGTCTTCAGGAGGTCCGCGAATTTGACCGTCTGGTTACAGCGAATGCAGGGCACGGGTGTTGAGCCGGCGAGATAGGTGTCGGCAAAATCCTCCATGACCTGCTCGCGGAACCGGCTTTCATAGTCGAGCACATAATGCGGGATGCCGATCTGGTCAGCGACATTACGCGCGTCGTGGATGTCCTGACCGGCGCAGCAAGCGCCTTTCTTTTGAATGGCGGCGCCATGGTCATAGAGCTGGAGTGTGATGCCGATGACGTCATAGCCATCGGCTTTCAGCATTGCGGCGACGACGGAGGAATCCACGCCGCCGGACATGGCCGCGACCACACGGGTCTCTGCGGGTGGTTTGGCAAAGCCAAGACTATTGAGCCCGGTGGTTCCGGGCCGCTCGTTCAAGGTCGACATGTTGGCGCTCCATCGGGGTCAAGGTCCCGTGCAGATCTTGCGGCCATGTAAGCGGGGTGACCGCCCAGAGCAATGTTTGCCCCCAATGTTTGCGGCTTATCACGCCAAATGGCGGCATCGCCGCGTTATTTTGAACCGCGCATTTAGAGTTTCTTGCCTGGAAGGGGCCGGCCGACGTAAGGGGGCGGGCGAGATCAGCTTTGCGGACCAAGGACCGCCGACAGCCTCGTGACAAGACCGCATCTGAATGCGATGCCTAGGGGCTAGGTTTTCAAAAACACATCCGAGGAGGAACACGAAAATGACTGAGCAAGCTTATGAACCCATGACGAAAGCGGAGGTCATCGCGGCGCAGAGAGAATGGGCCAGATGTGTGACCGAACAGAACGTCGAAGAGCTTTTGGGGCTTTACGACTTTGGAGGCCCCGATGAGCCGCTTCTGTTCAAGCCGACATTGGCCGACGTTATTCGCCTCGATCGAGAAGGTGCACGGTCATATTTCGTGGGCGGAAATCCAAACTACCCCCACGATCATGGCTTTCTGAAACGAGGCTGGACGCGCGTTGATTTCCAAAGCGCTGCTGGTCCGGTCCTGAAAGCCGGCGGCCTCGGCTACAAGGACATGGGGCATTACACGTTCATTGATGGGGACGGAAATGCCACGCGGGCCGACTACACGTTCGCCTACCACAAGTTAAACGGTAAGGTATTGATCTCCCTG
>JBCAWP010000159.1:0-6289 GCA_038534535.1 Pseudomonadota bacterium | reverse complement strand
GGCGAGCATTAAGGCGCGGCGCTGTCCCGCAACGACTGGAAACTTTTTGCGGGCCGTGATCTCGCAACCATTCTCAACCCATGGCGTCACGGCGGGCATTCATTGGGAAGCCCTAAAGCTCTGGCGCAAAGGCGCCGGATATCGCCGTCGACCTGTCTACTCAGCGCGACACTCATCGAGTGCGCGCCCCTTGACATCCTCGCGCCAGCCTGAATGCTAAAATTCGATTATGTATCAAACACCTATTACCGCCACGCATAAAGCGATCCGCCAACTCAGCGGCGTTCCCACGAGCTTCCGACTTGCAGGGCTCGCCCTGCTTTCCGCCGCAAAGGGCACGATCACCTTCAAATTGCCCGATGGCCGGTCTGTGAAATTCGAGGCGTCTGAAACCGGCGCGCACGCCATGGTCGACATCCATGATTTTGGTTTTGCCCAGCGTGGCCTCGCCGGCGGGGATGTCGGCTTCGCGGAAGCCTATATGGACGGGCAATGGTCAACGCCTGACCTAACCGCTGTCTTGAGATATTTCGGCGATAATTTTGATGCCGTAGGGAACGGCTCACTTGCAAGAGGGCGGCGGGTCATTCGCTGGATCAACTATCTCCGACATACCTTGAACCGGAACAGCCGGGCCGGCGCGCGTCGCAATATCAGCCAGCACTATGACCTCGGAAATGAGTTCTATGCGTCCTGGCTGGACGACACCATGACGTACTCATCGGCCTTGTTCAAAAGCCCAAATATGAGCCTTGCCCAGGCCCAGGCCGCAAAATATGAGGCGATTTGCGAGAGCCTCGAACTTGGGCCATCGAGCCGTGTCCTCGAAATCGGATGCGGTTGGGGCGGCTTTGCAGAACACGCTGCCCGGACGACAGGCGCTAAAGTCACCTGCCTCACGATCTCAGAAGCCCAACGCGCCTACGCCGCTCAACGCATGCAGGCGGCAGGTCTTTCTGAGCATGTCGACATCCGTATGGAAGATTATCGGGACCATGTTGGCGAGTACGACGCCGTAGCTTCAATCGAGATGTTTGAAGCCGTCGGCGAGGCATATTGGCCAACTTACTTTGATCGCGTCTCGTCCGTATTGGCGCCCGGTGGCCGGGCAGCGCTACAGATCATTACAATCGACGACGACCTTTTTGAGAGTTACCGCAAGCGCGCTGACTTTATCCAGCGATACATCTTCCCAGGTGGCATGCTGCCAAGCGAGCATGCCCTGCGTACCCAGTTCTCGCGCGCAAACCTTCGCCATGATAGCACGCGGTATTTTGGCCAGGACTACGCCCGCACCCTTCGTCTTTGGGGACAGAAGTTCAATGAGGCATGGCCTGAACTCGCCCAATTGGGTTTCGACGACGTGTTCCGCCGGATGTGGAATTTCTATCTCAGTTATTGCGAGGCCGGATTTATGGGCGAGCGCATCAATGTAGGCCACTTCGTCCTATCAAAGGCCTAGAACCAACCATTTCTATGCCGAGGTCGATGTCGGGCGCTAGTAAAGCGCCTCTAGGACATATTCGATGTCTTGGCCGCGCGCCGAAAAGGCACACTTTACCCAGCGGCCGTCGGCCGTGTACCAAAGGTCTACGGCGAGATCCGATTGAAGACGGTATCTCTCAGCCTCAACGACCTCTCCTCCAATGGTCAGCGTTTCAAGTCCAATCCGGTCCACCTCAATCTCGAGGACTTGCCCGCCCTCGCTTGAAAGAATGGTGTCCGAAAACAGCTCCTGCGTGTGCCAATGGCTGGATGGGATGATATCGGCGCGCACAACGCCTGAGTTGTTAGAACCATCTATACGAAGTCCGGAATCGCCCGACGAAACGCTGACGGTCAGCGTTTTTCCCTCTTTGCGGGTCCGCCCGTCGAGGGCGACCAATTGCCCGTCCGTCCAGGTTTCCTCCGACTGATGGCGATACTTATAGGCCGTGATAGGGCCGATTTTGACCTCTAGATCGATATCATTCTTCACACGAAGCGTGCCGTCATCAGCGGTCTCGAAACTCAAATTATGATAGCCAAAACGCTTGCCGTTGCGCAGCACACGAAACTGGATCTCTTCGCCGCCGTTCGGCTGCCAGACAGGGAGTGTCGCGGTAATATCTTCGGTGATCGCTGACGCCGCTTCAGCGTCCACGGACACATCATTCGCACTCGCGGCAGGGCCCGCAAGCACCAGTGCAACAGCCAAGACCATTGATCTCATGGGATAATACCTCTTCTACTCGCCCAACCGCATATATAGCTCCAAGTCCGACTGGCGAATGAACAGGCTGTTAGAAACACGACGTCGCCCTTCAGAATTTGCTCAATTTTTATTGAGGATACCAACCGCGCTTGAACACTTGGACGCTGCGCTCTAGCGTTTGCACTCATCCTCGCCGGCGATCATTATCGGAATTTACGTATGACAATCCAGCAATCCGTTCTCGACGCGATCGGGAATACACCGCTCATCAAATTGAAACGCGTGTCGGAAGAAACCGGCTGCACCATCTATGGCAAAGCGGAGTTTTTGAACCCTGGTCAATCCGTGAAAGATCGCGCCGCGCTGGGCATCATTCGTTCGGCCGAACAAGACGGGACCCTTAAGCCGGGCGGAACGATCGTTGAGGGAACCGCCGGCAACACTGGGATCGGCCTGGCCATGGTCGGGGCAGCCCTCGGGTATAAAGTCGTCATTGTCATGCCGCGAACCCAAAGCCAGGAGAAAAAGGATGCGGTCCGCATCCTTGGCGCCGAACTCATCGAGGTCGATGCCGTCCCCTACAAGAACCCCAATAATTACGTGCATTATTCAAGGCGCCTGGCCGAAGAGATGGCGAGCACGTCTGCAAACGGCGCGATCTGGGCTAATCAGTTCGACAATATCGCGAACCGCCAGGCGCATTATGAAACCACGGGCCCTGAAATCTGGGAGGCTCTGGACGGCAAATTGGATGGTTTCATCTGCGCCGTTGGCTCAGGTGGTACGCTTGGCGGCGTCTCCATGGCGCTAAAAGAGCGGAACCCGAACATCACGATCGGCCTTGCCGATCCTGGCGGTGCAGCGCTCTACGAATACTATACGTCAGGCGAGTTGAAGTCTGAGGGCACCTCCATAACAGAAGGCATCGGCCAAGGCCGGGTGACTGCCAATCTCGAAGATGTGGTGGTTGACCGGGCCTATCGCGTTCCGGACAGCGAGGCTTTGGAGATCATTTTCAGTCTCGTCGAAGAGGAAGGCCTCTGCCTCGGCGGGTCGGCTGGGATCAATGTCGCCGGCGCCGTCAGATTGGCGCGCGACCTCGGACCCGGAAACACGATCGTGACCATTCTGTGCGACTATGGAAATCGCTACTTGTCGAAACTCTTCAATGTAGAGTTCCTCCGCTCCAAGGATCTGCCGGTGCCCCGCTGGATGGAGAATTAGGTATGGCCGCATCACCCCTTGTTACTGCCGACTGGCTGCAGACTAATCTCGAGGCTCCCGATATCCGCGTTGTCGACGCCACATGGTTTGCCCCATTCACGAACCCATCGCGGACGGGCCACGAAGCCTACATGGATGCACATATTCCGGGTGCGGTGTTTTTCGATATAGATACCGTCGCCGACGCCGAAGCACCCTACCCACACACTTTTCCCCCCGCTCACGTTTTCTCAGCCCGCGTCCGAAAACTCGGCCTCGGAGACGGCAACCGAATTGTCGTCTACGACCAGAACAATTTTTTTGCGGGCGCGCGCGTATGGTGGATGTTTCGAACACTGGGCCATGACGATATCTTTGTTCTGGACGGTGGGCTCGATGCGTGGCGCGTGGCCGGGAGTGAGACCGAAGATCTGCCCCCAGTCGCGGTGGAGCGCCACTTTACGCCGCGCGTCAGGAGCGATCTCTTGAAAACGACAGAGCAAATGGCCCGGCTCGTCGAGGCCGGAACCCACCAGATTATCGATGCTCGCCCACCGGGCCGGTTCGAGGGGTCAGTACCGGAGCCGCGCGAAGGTCTGCCATCCGGCCATATGCCAAATAGCATCAACGTTCCGGGCGGCGCGCTGATCACAGAAGACGGGCGTATGAAATCGCCTGAGGCCCTCTCCACTGTCTTTGCCGACGCCGGGGTCGACCCTATGGCGCCCACTGTGACGTCCTGCGGATCGGGCGTCACAGCCGCTCTCGCGGCGTTGGCCCTTGCACAATTGGGCAATGACCTTGTCGCCGTCTATCACGGGTCCTGGGCCGAGTGGGCCGCGCGCGGGGACCTGCCGATTAAGACCGGCACTGCACCGTGACCGATCAAAAGGATCTTTCAACACGGCTGATTCATACTCGTTCGGGCGGACGGCATAGTCCCACTGTGAACCCGCCATTGGAACGCGGCTCAACGCTCCTGATGCCGGACATCGAAGCGCTTTACCGCGACTCGCCGAGCTATGGCAGAGGTGGCCTCGCCGTCCACCGGGAATTGGAAGACGGGCTTTGCACGCTCGAGGGTGCGAGCTTTGCGCAATTGACGCCAAATGGGCTGTCCGCCTGCGCCCTGGCCGCCGCAAGCACTGTCCGGGCCGGCGACCATGTCCTTGTTGCGGATAATGTTTATGGGCCCGCCCGCCGCTTCTGCACGCGTCGCCTCCGGGAGATGGGCGTCGAGGCGACCTTCTTTGCAGCCCGGACGCCCGCCGATGATCTCGCAGGTCTCATCCGGCCAAACACGCGCATGATCTACCTGGAATCGCCGGGCTCGCTCACATTTGAACTCTGCGATACGCCCGCCATCGCGGCGCTTGCCCGCAGCCGGAACATCATAACAGTCTTGGACAATACTTGGGGGTGCGGCGCCGTACACCGGCCTTTGGAGCTTGGTGTTGATATCTCCGTCCAAGCGCTCACCAAGTATGTCGTCGGCCATGCCGATGCCTTTGGCGGCGCTGTGCTTTGCAGGGACAAATCGATTGGCGCGAAGATCACGGCGACGGCGATTGATTGGGGCCTGTCCCTTGCGCCGGATGATGCCTGGCTCGCGGTGCGCGGCCTGCGCACCCTGCCCGTTCGCCTGAAAGCGCATGGGGCATCGGCAACGCGCATTGCCGGCTGGCTCGAAACCCAGAAGGGCGTCGCCCACGTTCTCCATCCGGGCCTTGAGAGCCACCCCGATCACGCGATTTGGCAACGGGACTTTTCAGGCGCAACGGGCCTCTTCGGACTTGTCCTCGAAGACGCCGGCCCCGATGGCTTGCAGCGTTTCTTCGGCGCGCTCTCCCTCTTCGGCTTCGGGTTTTCCTGGGGCGGCTATGAGAGCCTGGCGATCCCGGCGGATCCCAAATTTAAACGCGAAACTGGGCACCCAATTGAGGGCGATCGGGACCGGCTCATCCGCGTTCATATTGGCCTTGAAGATACCGACGATCTCATCGCCGACCTCTCAGCCGGATTAATGGCACTCGGCGATTAGGGCGCGGCGCTCCATCTACAATTCGCTGGTCGTGGGGTACATTAACGCTAGGTAAAGGCTGAGACTGGCCTGACGCGTTTGTGCCCAAATCATGTCCCCAACCCGCAGAAGGAGCCCGCCATGAAAATCAAAGACCGGCCGGAGTTTTCTAATAAGCCCAAGCCCCTCACCTGCTCACCGGATGATCTTGTACGACCAACCGTTCAGAAAATGGCTGAAATGAATTATGGAGCTGTTGTGGCCGTCGACCCGAACAATGTCGTCCAGGGCATGATGACCGAGCGCGATATTATGAAACGGGTTGTGGCCGAGGGCCGTGATCCGGAAACACTGCAGATTAAGGATATTATGACCCCGGACGTTCGCGTCGCGAAAGAAGACGACGATCTTCGCGAGTGGTTGCGTATGATGTCCAATGACCGCTTTCGCCGGCTGCCGATTGTCGACGAACACGGCAAGCTCGTCTCGATTATGACACAGGGCGATTTCGTGTCCTACACGTGGCCAGACCTCATCAACCAGGCCGTCACAATGACCCGCTCGACAGTGAGTTCAAACTATCAGATCTTTTTGATCCTTGGCGCTGTGCTTCTTTATACGATTGTGATGGGCGCAGCGATTACATCAGCGATTGGCTAGCAGCTGCCTTACAGCGATAGCTAAGACTAGTTTGCCGGCGAGCCTATCTCCAACCGAAAGCCCTAACGAGACTGTTCTTCTCTTGTCATAACGGTAGGCAGTGTAACCGCTCGCTTTCCTTTTCGTCGTGCCCGGCGGAACTCGCTTTGATAAAGCCTTCTTTGTTTTGTGACTTCGTAAAGAACAATTCCGGAGCTTGTTCCGAGATTAAG
>JBCAWP010000158.1:0-6333 GCA_038534535.1 Pseudomonadota bacterium | reverse complement strand
GAACTGGAAGCTGCGGCGCGCTTTGCGGCGGCCATACTTCTTACGTTCAACGGTCCGCGGGTCGCGCGTCAGGAAGCCCTGCGGCTTCAGCTTCGGACGCAGCGCCGGCTCGTAGGCTACAAGGGCGCGCGAAATGCCGTGGCGAACCGCGCCAGCCTGACCAGAGAGGCCAGAGCCCTTCACCGTACAAATCACGTCAAATTCGGTCTCGCGGCCAGCTTCAATAAGCGGCTGGGCGATCACCATGCGCAGCACAGGGCGCGCGAAGTATTTTTCCTGATCCCTGCCATTGATCGTGATCTTGCCGGAGCCCGGCTTGATCCAGACGCGGGCGACGGCCGATTTGCGGCGGCCGGTGCCATAGGCGCGGCCATACTGATCAATCTTTGGCTCTGCCGGCGGCACGTCAGCATTGGCGGTTTCACCCTCGCCAAGCTGGTTCAGATCTTCGAGGCTTTGTGCAGTGTCGGACATTCGGTTTAAGCCGCTTTCACGTTCTTTTCGTTCATCGATTTGAAATCGATGGTTTCGGGTTGCTGGGCCGTGTGGGGGTGCTCGGGTCCTGCATAGACCCGTAACTTGGAGAATTGCTGACGGGCAAGTGGGCTTTCCTTCGGTAGCATGCGCTTGACGGCGAGCGACAGGGCCCGCTCAGGAAAACGCCCGTCCAGGATCGCAGCAGCCGTGGCGGATTTGATGCCGCCAGGATGGCCGGTGTGGCGATAATAGACCTTATCGCTCCGCTTATTGCCGGAGAAAGCAACTTTCTCCGCATTGATGACGACGACATAGTCACCGCAATCAACGTGCGGGGTATAGTCAGGGCGATGCTTGCCGCGCAGGCGCTTCGCAATGTAAGAGGCCAAACGACCAACCACCGCGCCTTCGGCATCGATGATGATCCAGTTCGGTTCAACCTCTGCAGGTTTGAGCAAAGTAGTATTCATTGCCGTGGGCCGAAGCCCCTCTCTGTTTCGGAGTAATGTCTGATGACGTTCAAGCGCCCGCGTTTACGTGCCGACCGCCGCCTTGTCAACGCGGTGGGCGCCGTCGGTCTGATATTTCTGGCCGCCTGCGGCGCGCCGTCGTCAAATGTCGAAACTGACACGCCCGTGCCGGAGACGCGAGTCTTTTCAGATAGCCTTGCCTTGCCAGTTGTGTGGGGCACACAGCCCCTGCCCGATGCCGTCACCGATATTGCGTTTTCAGGCGGGTCGAGCCCAGTGCTTGCCGTCGTCTTCGATACTGGCGCGCTTCAGCTTTTCGACCTCAATGGCGATGCCTTGATCGAACCGGGCGGCCTGCCCATTCAAGCCATTGCTACGGGCAATACGGTGTCTGTTGACGGAACGCCGCTGACGCTTTTTCCGGTGATCCGGGAAAACGGGACGCTTGCCGTATCGGCCTATAATGCCGCCTTAGAGGCGCCGCTGGACCTTCCGCTGATCGATGATGTGAATACGCTCGGTCTCTGCGCCAGTGTCAGCGATGGTGACGGGGCGGTGTTCAATCTTGGCTATTGGACCGCGACGGAGCCCGAAATTCTTATCGAAGGGACCGTAGACATCGACGGCACGGACCTCTCCTTCACCGAGGTAGAACGCACTAAGGCAGACGACCCCATCACGGGCTGCTATGTCGATGCGGGGGGCGTCCTGACCATGTCTCCAACGGGCGTCACTGTTTTCGTGCTGCCGACGGAAACGTCAGCGGTTCCGCTCGCCTTGGAAAACGGCGTGCTCAGCGTGTTTCAAGGCAGCGAGATCACGCTGCGGGACGGGATTTCCATAACGGCGCCGAGCCCGATCAATGCCGCCTCGGCCCTGTCTGATGTGCGCTTCGGCGGCTACCCAGATGGCGTCATTGCCGTGGCAGGGCGCACGCGCCCGGGTCTCGACCAAGTCGTCTTCGTGGAACCGGGCGGCCTTACGACCGCCAATTTAGACTAAGGATTGACGAAGACGTCCTCGACCCAAGCGAGGTCTTGCGCTTTGCGCTTTTCAAACGGCATGCCCAGGCGACCCATTTCTTCTCGGATCTCGTCAACTTCGCCGCTCCGCGTCATGGTATCGAGACCAATTTGCCGGCCATTTTGCCGCTTGCGGTTTTCCTGGGTGTGGATTTCCCAAAGCGTATCATCGGCGCGGAAGAAAATCGCCGTCATAGCGATGTCATTCACCTCAGTCGGCGCGATCCAGTTCACAACCGGAATGCTGTTGGTGAGGAGGCTCGAGGCCGCGACGCGGCGCTTCACATGATAATAGCGCCAAACAGTGCCGTTGCCGTTGGCGTCCTTACCAACGCTGTGGGGCTGACCGAGCGCGCCATAGACATCTTGGATGGTGGTTTTTCCGGGCTCAAACTGCCCGGTCGTCTGGACCGATGCGGCGTCGCGAGACCCGTGGCTCAAACAACCCGACAGGCTGGCCGCCGCCAGGGCGATGATAATCGACCGATAGACCATGAGTATCCCTCCCAATCTCTTGGGAAGAAACTAAGCGAGAACTGTTAAAGGAGCTTTATCCGCGACGCGTGCATTTGCACGCCAGACGAGTGTCACCGCCGCGAGCAGAATGACCACACCCAGGCCCTGGTGCAGGAGCGCCAGGCTAAGCGGCGCGGCGTTCACAAGCGTCAAGATCCCCCAAATCGCCTGCCCGCTGACGAGCAACGCAAACACGCCGAAAGAGCGTTCCGCGGGTCCGCCGCGATGGAGGAGCCAAGCGAGGATTGCCGATCCCCACAAGAGGTAAGCGAACAGACGATGGTTAAACTGCGTGGCGGCGCGGCCCTCAAAAAGGCTGCGAAACCCCAGCCCACCCTCAACATAATTCGAGGGAAACACCTCCCCCGCCATCAACGGCCAGTCGGTATAGGAGCGGCCAGCATCAAGCCCGGCGACGAGGGCGCCGCTCGCGAGTTGGATTGCCACGAGCACCAAAAGACCGATGGCCACAGGTCGCGCAGAGGCCGGCTGGGGCGCCGCAGCAACCTGGTCGCGTGTCTCCCCTCGCCCAAGCGATAACCAGGTCCAGGTAATCAGAGCGATGATCAACAGCGCAAGGCAGAAATGGGTCATCAACCGATACGGCGCGACATCGACGCGGCTCGTCTCGCCAATACCGCTCGCCACCATCCACCAGCCGATAAAGCCTTGCAGGCCGCCGAGCGCGATCAGGATCCCGAACCGAATAGCGAGGGGCCGGGTCAGCCACCCCCTTAGCCAGAAGGCAATGAAACCGCCAACGGCGACAAGCCCAATCAAACGCCCGAACAGGCGGTGGCCCCACTCCCACCAGAAAATGTACTTAAACTCGCCAAGCGTCATCCCGGCATTCTGCAGGCGATACTCCGCGGTCGTCTTGTACTTGTCGAACAGGCTCGCCCAGGCCGCATCGCCAAAGGGCGGGAGGGCGCCTGCAATCGGGTCCCATTCCGTGATCGATAGGCCGGAATCGGTGAGCCGGGTCGCGCCGCCAATCAGGATCATGCTGTAGACCAAGAGGCCGAGGCACATGAGCCAGCGGCGCATCCAGATGCGCGCGGTTGTCGTATTCACTTCAGACCTCATGCGCCCTATTTGACGTGACAGGCGCGCGGTGCAAGCCGCCATGCTGCCGCAGCCCCAATGAGACCGATATGACGTCCAGTACCCGCAAAATTGTCGCCTCGATCGTCCTGATCGTTTTTATCATCGGCTATATCTTCGCCGTTGGCAGCCTTAGCGGGCAACTCGCCGGCGCGCCGCGCGCACTGCAACTCATCTTCTACGTCATTGCCGGGTTTGCTTGGGCCCTGCCATTGAAACCCGTCTTTGCCTGGATGAATGCCCCATCGGCGGACACCGACTAAGAGGCTTCCTCGCCGCTGCCGCTGTGGCCGTTCGCGTGCTCGGCATGGCGTTTCAGTTTCTCGAAGAGTTTCGCGCTTTCTTCCTCTGGATCGCCAGGCGTAGCTTCCGCGGTCACTGGCAGCGCCGGCAGATCCTCCTCATCTGGCTGCGGCTCGACGACGTCTTCTTCGCGCGGGAGTTCGTCTTCGACGATCGCAGCGGAGAGGCGACACAGCACGGTTTCCGCACCGATCAGGGACTGGCCGGGACTGACGAGGAGCCGCGCGCCCGGTTTCAAATAGACATCGCACCAGCCGCCGAGGCGGCGCTTACCGATGGCCCGGCCGGCCCGTACAGCATCGCCCGCCTCACTCGACACATCTAGGCGAGGCCCAAAGCCACCGGTTGAGATCATCAGACCGACAGCGTCCCCGACGCTTTCGAGCTTTAAATGGGCGACCGCGAGGCCCGGCGTCATAGGATTGCCCGCGAGGACCACGGACGGGTTCGGATCTTCCAGGATGATGGAGGTCACTTCGCCGGTGATTGGCGCGTAGATTGGATTGGTCGTTGCAGGCGACGACGCGATGCGCAGGCGTAAACGATCCCCCGTGGGCAAGCGCAACTCACTCGGCGGCATCACCATTTCGATCGAATGGACGACCCCGTCGCACGGCGACAGGACGAGGTTTGCCGCATCCGGCGGCGTCCGCACTTGCTTGCGTGTCCCAAGCAGGATCACAACGGCAAGGATCATCCCAAGCCAGAAGAGCGGTCCCCAGATCGCCCCGAGCAGTAGGCCGGTCAACCAGGCTGCCAGTGCGCCGACAAGTCCCTCAGCGTCAAACCCAGTGCGCGCCCAGGACCATCTCCCCTGTCCGCCCGCTCGTTTCTCTCGCGTCATCTTCTTTCCCTTTCACCCGGTCTCATTCTGCGGCGGTTGACATGGCGGCATTCGATCTCGCCTGCCGTTCCCACATGTCAGCATATTCACCGCCGCGAGCCAACAAGGCGTCATGGCTTCCACGCTCAATGATGTGTCCATTTTTCAGAACAAAGATCTCGTCCGCATTGCGAACAGTCGACAGTCTGTGTGCGACCATCAGCGTGGTGCGCCCCTTGGCGGCTTCATCAAGGGCGTCCTGCACGGCCGCTTCCGTGGCACTGTCGAGGGCTGAGGTCGCCTCATCAAGGACGAGAACGGCCGGATCAGCGAGAATGACGCGGGCGATCCCTACCCGCTGTTTCTCACCGCCTGAGAGCTTCAAGCCGCGCTCCCCAACACGGGTGTCCCATCCCTCCGGCAGGCCTTCGATGAAGTCGAGCAATTGGGCGCGCCGGGCCGCATCACGCAACTCCCCATGCGAGGCGTCAGGTCGGGCATAGGCAATATTTGAGCGTATCGTGTCATTGAACAGGACAACGTCCTGGGGCACGAGGCCGAGCGCGCCGCGAAGCGATGCCTGCGTCAGGTCGCGAACATCGTGGCCATCTAGCGTGACGCGGCCGTCCTCCACATCGTAGAAGCGGAACAGCAATTTCAGCAGCGTCGACTTTCCAGCTCCGGACGTGCCCACAAAAGCCGCCGTGGTGCCGGCTGGAACCCCAAAGCTGATATCTTCAAGACCAGCCGTACGGCCATTATGGGCGAACGCGACGGCTTCGAATTGCACGTTGCCCACTGGCACCTTAAGCACCCGGGCATCTGGACGGTCTTCGACATCGGAGCGGGCCTGCATCAGCCCAAAGAGCTTTTCGAGGTCGACGGCCCCCTGTTTAATCTCTCGCCAGGCCCAACCGAGTATGTTCAGCGGGCGATAGAGATTCATCATCAGCATCATCACCGCCGCCACGGCGCCGATTTCGAGATTGCCCTCGGCGACCCGCCAAGCCGTTAAGCCCATCATCGCCAGAAGCCCGGCATTCATGATGAATTCCTGGCCCGTATTTAGAAGATTGAGCGAACGGATCGCCGTGACATAGCGACGATTGTAGGTCCGCATGGCCTGATCGTAGCGATCGGTTTCCCTATCCTCGGCGGCAAAGGCCTTCACGGTCTCGAAGTTTGTCAGGCTGTCGATCGCCCGGGCCCGAAGCTCGGTATCGGCCTCATTCATGGCGCGGCGCTGGCGCACCCGCCATTCCGTCATCAAAAACGTGAACACGGCATAGGCGACGACTGTGACAACGGCGATCACCGCCAGCCAGATATCGTAACCGACCGCGAGAACCGCTGCGGCGAGGAAGAGCTCAATGACGGTTGGCCCGATATTGAAGGCGATAAAGCGCAAGAGATAATCGACCGCGCTCGCCCCACGTTCAATGATGCGGTTCAAGGCACCCGTTCGGCGCGTCTGGTGGAAACCGAGCGATAAATGCTGGGCATGGCGGAACGCATCGACGCAGACAATCCGTTGCGCATCCTGGCTGACCGGGGAAAAGAACCAGTCCCTGAGTTGGGGCAAAGCCGCCGATAAAAGCCGCCCGCCAGTATAAAGGAA
>JBCAWP010000157.1:0-6347 GCA_038534535.1 Pseudomonadota bacterium | reverse complement strand
TCGCGGTCCCCGCCACATTTCTCACCGCGATTGTGCCAGGGCTTGATATCTCGGCGACATCGACGTCTTTGCCCGGACAGACATTCGATGGCGAGATCATCAGCATTGATAATGAGATCGATCCGATCAGCCGGTCCCTCCGCGTGCGCGCCGTTCTTCCAAACCCGGATCGCATGTTGAAAGCCGGCCTTTTCATGGGCGTCACCCTGTTCGCGTCCCCTCGCGAAAGACTGGCGGTTCCGGAAAGCGCAATCGAGCCACTTAGCTCGAAATCGTTCGTCTATGTGGCCGACACATCGACATCACCTCCGACAGCTGGACGACGCGAGGTGACGATCGGTGCGCGCGACGATGGCATGGTGGAAATTATCGCTGGGCTGGAGGCGGGAGAGCGGGTGATCACCGAAGGCGTTATTCGCGTTCGAGATGGCGCGCCTATCCGCATCAAGACCAGTGATCTTTTGAGCTCAGGCGATTCTGTTGACCTGGCGGCAGATAAGCCGGTCGATGTATCAGCCGTGCGGTAGATCGAGATGCTGCTGTCCGACGTTTCCGTCAAACGACCTGTTTTCGCGTCGGTTCTCGCTCTTCTTCTGATCATATTCGGGCTGGTCGCTTTTGACCGCCTTCCCCTGCGCGAGTATCCGGACATTGACGCACCCATTGTGTCGATTGACACGAATTATCCGGGCGCCTCCGCGAGTATTGTTGAAACGCGGATCACGCAGATTCTTGAGGACCGTATTGCTGGGGTCGAAGGCATCCGCTTGATTGACTCCAGTTCGAGCGACGGTCGCTCCCGTATCACCGTCGAATTCGATATCGACCAGGACGTGGATGTCGGTGCCAACGATATCCGAGACCGCGTTTCCAGCGTGTCAGATCAATTACCACCCGACGCTGATCCGCCGGAGATTTCCAAGGCCGATGCCAGTGACGACGTCATCATCTGGCTGAACTTAGCCAGCGAAACGATGACGACGGCCGAGCTATCGGATTATGCCGACCGCTTCCTTGTCGATCGCTTTTCGGCCCTCGACGGCGTGGCGCGCGTGCGGGTTGGGGGGTCACGCAACTATGCCTTGCGGATCTGGATTGACCGACAAGCGCTTGCCGCGCGCAATCTGACCGTCGCCGATATTGAACAGGCGCTCCGGACCGAGAATATCGAATCGCCGGCCGGGAGCCTGGAAAGCGAGACCCGCACCTTTACTGTGCGGCTCGATCGCTCATTCAAGACGCCCGAAGAATTCGCCTCCCTCGTGCTGGCCGAAAACGAAGACGGCTACCTTATCCGCCTTGGGGATGTTGCCCGTGTAGAGCGCGGCACTGAGGAGGATCGCAATCTCTTCCGCGGCAATGGCGTGCCCATGGTCGGCCTTGGCGTGGTCAAACAGTCAACAGCGAACACGGTTGAGGTCGCCGCAGCCGCACGCGCGCTTCGAGATCAGCTCAATGAAACCCTGCCGGACGGGATGGGCATCTATCAGAGTTTCGACAGCTCGGTCTTCATCGATGCCTCAATTCGCGAAGTTTACATCACACTCTTCATAGCGGTCGCGCTCGTCACGCTTGTAATCTTCCTCTTCTTAGGCAGCCTGCGTTCAACTCTCATTCCGGCCATCACGGTTCCGATTTCAATTATCGCAACCTTCATCATTCTCTACGGTCTCGGATTGTCGATCAATTTGCTCACACTGCTCGCTCTGGTGCTTGCCATCGGGCTCGTCGTGGACGATGCGATTGTCGTTCTCGAGAACATTCACCGGCGCATGGAAGAGTATGGTGAAACGCCCCTTGTCGCCGCCTATCGCGGCGCGCGCCAAGTGGGTTTTGCTGTTGTTGCAACGACGCTTGTCCTGATTTCTGTCTTTATTCCAATCACCTTCTTGCAAGGCGATGTCGGACGTCTGTTCACAGAATTCGCCCTGACCATGACGGCGGCTGTCTGCTTCTCGAGCCTGGTGGCCTTGACCCTGTCCCCCATGCTGTCCTCGAAGATTTTGAAACAGGAGGCCCCTCGTGGATGGCTATCTGCGGGACCGCGAATTATCGATGCGGGGTTTCGCCGTGTGCGCACCGGTTATGGATGGCTGTTCAACAAGTTGGTGCGCTTTCCCATTCTTGTTTTCGCATTGGTCGGACTTTTACTCGCGGGCGGTTACACCACCTTTCAAACGCTGCAGTCAGAATATGTCCCGCGTGAGGACCGCGGATCCTTCTTTGTCGCCGTGCGCGGGCCGCAAGGCGCGTCTTTCAGCTATATGGAACGGTATATGGACGAGATTGAACGTCGTCTCCTGCCCTATATCGATACGCCCGATGTTGACCGTTTGCTGGTGCGGGCGCCGGGCTTTGGCAGCGCGTCGTTCAATCAAGGATTTGTCGTGGTGAACCTCGGCGACTGGGGCACACGTCGCCCGGCAAATGAGATTATCGGTGAAGTGAACCGGAGCCTGTCGGACCTGCCGGGCATCCGCGCCTTTGCGATCATGCGCCAGGGCCTTGGCGGCGGCCAAGGCAAGCCGGTGCAATTCGTCATCGGTGGCCCCTCCTACGAAACCCTCGCGGAATGGCGCGAGACCTATATCGCCGCCCTACAAGCGGCCGATATCGGGCTCCTCGATATCGACTGGGACTACAAGGAAACGCAGCCGCAGTTCCGCGTGGAGATTGACTATGATCGCGCCGCCGATCTCGGGGTCACGGTCGCAGATGTTGGGTCGACCCTCCAAACTATGCTCGGTTCGCGCCGCGTGACGACCTATCTAGAGAATGGCGAAGAGTATGATGTGATCCTTGAGGGCCTCCGGGAGGACCAGTCGACGCCCACGGATATTCAGAACATTTTTGTGCGCTCACAGCGCTCCGGCCAGTTGATCCCGCTCGCGAGCCTTGTGACGGTCACCGAACGGGCCGATAGCCCTTCGCTGAACCGGTATAACCGGGTCCGGGCGATCACGATTGAGGCGGGCCTGGAACCAGGCGCGGCGCTCGGCACGGCGCTCGATGAGATGCTGCAGATCGCCCGCGATGTCCTGCCTGAGGAAGCAACGTTCGATTTCAAAGGCCAGTCGCTCGACTACCGCACGTCGGGGTCCTCGATCGTCTTCGTATTTGCGATTGGCTGTCTCATCGTCTTCCTGGTGCTCGCGGCGCAATTTGAAAGCTATGTCCACCCGCTCGTGATCATGGCCTGCGTGCCCATGACCCTGGCCGGCGGCGTGTTCGGGCTCTGGGTCTCCGGGGAGTCCCTGAATATCTACACACAAATCGGTCTAATCATGCTTGTGGGCCTGGCGGCGAAAAACGGCATCTTGATCGTCGAATTTGCGAACCAGCTGCGCGATGAGGGCGAGGACTTTGATACCGCTCTGAAGGAGGCCGCCCTCACCCGTCTGCGCCCAATCCTGATGACGGGTCTGACGACCGTGGCCGGGTCGCTCCCCTTGATCCTGTCGGCTGGCGCTGGGGCCGAAACACGCCAGGCCATCGGAGCGGTGATCTTTTTCGGCGTGATCGCAGCGACCTTTATTACACTGATCCTGGTTCCGCCGGCCTATAGCCTTCTGGCGCGCAGGACCGGCTCCCCCGGCGACGTCGCCCGGCGCCTGCGAGAGCAAGAACGCGATGTCGATGGTACAGTCCAGCCGGCGGAATAGCGAACGGCGGCCTAGTCGCGGCTGCGGTCAATCCGGAACGAGGCGATAAAGGGCAAATGGTCGGAGACCTCATTTCGATAGGTTTCACGGCCCATATCCATGGTCCAATGCATCGGGAAGAGCCGCAGACTGCCTTTGATGTATTCCGTTGAGCGCTTGCGGGTGATCGCAAACCCATCGAGCAGATTGGCGCGGCCCTTCGGCAGAATATGCGAGAAACGCTCTTGTAGGTCCCATGAGGACACGAAATTCATGATGTCATCTCCGCCGAGATGGTGGAAGTTACTGACATCCTCACCCGGGATCATATTGAAGTCGCCCATGAGCAAGATGTCTTCCCGCCGGATCTGATTATCCGGATCGTTCGTGCGGGCCGTAATATAGCCTCCTATGACTTTGCACTGTTCGTCGCGCTCGGCCTGTTCGGCGGCGCCGCGGCCTGATTTCAAGTGCACAACAATCAAGTGAAAATCGAACTTGCCGATCTTCATATCGACCGCAAAGGCTTTGCGACGCGCTGGGTTGCCAAGATCGGAATTGGGGATGAATTCGGGCGTGCCGGCTATCACCCCCTCCTTATAAAGGACCCCGATATTGAGGTCCGACGCCTGAGGCAGGATCACCGACTTATAGGTGCATCCCTTCGCCGCCAAACCATCGACGAGCCGCTGCATATGGGAGAGCGGTTTGACCTCAACCAATGTCACCACATGCGCATCGATGATGGCGAGCCCCTCGATCTGGCGCTCTACACGCTCATCATCAATGGTCTGGAAGCCGGCAAGGTTCCAGGCCGCAATACTGGCGGTCGTACAGTCAAAAGCTGGCATCGCACGGGTCCCTTCTGTCTATGGCGGGACCAACTTTCGGTCGAAAACGCGATGCTGACCAATCAAATATAATACCCACCAACAGCGCATCTAGACTTAAGCGATGTCTGCGGGACAGCAGTAAACCGGCGGAACTGGCTTAATACGCCCGAACCGATCATTTTTGGGGCTGAAGACAAGTCAAATACCCGAGCGATTTCTGTCGGATATTATGATAACCCCCAGCCAATCGCTTGGCTGGGGGCATTTGAAAGTCTCGATTTTTGTTCGGCCTAGTGACCGCCAGCGAGCACCGCGAGCATCAAGAGGGCCACGATGTTCGTGATCTTGATCATCGGGTTCACGGCGGGGCCAGACGTATCCTTGTAAGGATCACCAACCGTATCGCCCGTCACGGCCGCTTTGTGGGCTTCGGACCCCTTTCCGCCATGATTGCCGTCTTCGATGTACTTCTTGGCATTGTCCCAAGCGCCGCCGCCGGACGTCATTGAGATCGCGATGAAGAGACCGGTGACGATCACACCAAGCAACATGGCACCGACCGCTGACAACGCCGCGCTCACGCCTGCGATGAGATAGACCACCACGAACAGGACAATTGGCGAAAGAACCGGCAATAGTGACGGCACAATCATCTCGCGGATCGCGGCGGCGGTGAGAATGTCGACCGCGCGACCATAGTCGGGACGCTGTTCGCCCTTCATGATACCCGGCATTTCACGGAACTGGCGGCGCACTTCTTCCACCACCGCCTGAGCCGCCCGGCCCACCGCCATCATGGACATGCCGCCAAAGAGGTTCGGCAAGAGGCCGCCGAACAGAAGGCCGATCACAACGTAGGGGTTGGACAGTTCGAAGCTAACATCGACACCGCTCAGAAGGCTTGTCTCCGCTGCGTTGACCGAAAAATATTTAAGGTCTTCCGTATATGCCGCAAACAGAACCAGGGCGCCGAGACCGGCCGAGCCAATCGCATACCCCTTGGTCACAGCCTTCGTTGTATTGCCGACAGCGTCGAGCGTATCGGTCGTGTCACGGACTTCAGATGGCAACTCAGCCATTTCGGCGATCCCGCCCGCATTGTCCGTCACCGGACCGAAAGCGTCGAGCGCAACAATGATACCGGCGAGCGCCAGCATGGTCGTCGTTGCGACTGCGATGCCGAAGAGGCCCGCCAGATTATAGGTCATCACGATGCCAGCGATGATCGTCAAAGCTGGCAGGGCGGTTGCCTCCAGGCTGACTGCGAGGCCCTGGATCACGTTCGCTCCGTGGCCGGAGACAGACGCCTGCGCCACGGAGCGAACGGGGCGATAGTTGGTGCCTGTATAGTATTCCGTGATCACCACGATGAGGGCCGTCACGGCGAGACCAGCGGCCCCGCACCAGAAGAGATCCGCACCGGTGATATCACCCGAAATCCGGACGGCTTCAGCGGCGCCTTCAATCACGCCGAAACCATTCGGCAGGAGCGTTTGAATGACCAGGGCGAGACCACCAAGCGACAGAACCCCAGTTGCGATGAGGCCCTTATAGAGCGCACCCATAACGTTCGTTGATCCGTCGCCGAGGCGCACAAAGAATGTGCCCACAATCGAGGTGACGATGCACACCGCGCAGATGGCGAGCGGCAGGAGCATCATTTCGGAGAGGTAGCTGGTCCCGCCGAAATAGATAGCGCCAAGAACCATGGTCGCCACCACGGTCACGGCATAGGTCTCGAAAAGGTCAGCCGCCATGCCTGCACAATCACCGACATTATCGCCCACATTGTCGGCAATCGTTGCAGCATTCCGGGGGTCGTCTTCTGGGATCCCGGCCTCGACCTTGCCGACCATGTCGCCGCCGACATCAG
>JBCAWP010000156.1:0-6361 GCA_038534535.1 Pseudomonadota bacterium | reverse complement strand
TTTCTGGAGTTCAACTACCTTCTGCTCCAATCCTATGACTTTCTTGAGCTTTTCCGCCGTTTCGGTTGTCAGCTTCAGATTGGCGGATCTGACCAATGGGGGAAAAGCTCAAGAAAGTCATAGGATTGGAGCAGAAGGTAGTTGAACTCCAGAAATGTGTAAGGCTGCTCATTCGTCAAGCGCCGCGCGACGGTTTCCTGCTTCACCATGGTGTTGATGGTGAAATAGCGGCCGTAATCCCTCAGAAAGTCGATATAGCCGAGCGCCGAGAGCCAATCGTCATTGTTCACCATGATCGCATCGGTGGGGCCATCACCGAAAGTCAGGAAAGGTTCGAAGGCCTGTCGAATACCAGCGGCGTTTTTTTCAATTTCTTGCTCGGTGAGAATGGGGCGCGACTTTTCCTTATCCGTCGGGTCACCGACCTTCGTCGTCCCGCCGCCGATGAGGACGATCGGCTTTCCCCCAGACTTTTGGAAATGGCGCAGTGTCATGATGCCAACGAGGGACCCGACATGCAGGCTTTCAGCGGTGGCATCGCACCCATAATAGCAAACGGGCGATCCGTTGGTGCAGTAGGTGTCAAGTTCGTCGTTATGCGTGACTTGCTTGAGGAAGCCTCGGGCGTCTAGCGTACGCAGAAAGTTGGATGTGTAGTCGCTCATGAATGTCTCCAGAGCGGCGGCTGCTAGCACGGGAGCGCGCATATTTGAACCTACCGCCCCTACAGGACGGCCCGGTTTGGGCAGTTGGCTTTATGACCGGCACGTCCGTCGACGCTGTTGATGGTGCCATCATTCTGACCGACGGCGAGGGTGTTGCGGAGGTCGGTCCCGCCGTCGAGGTTCCATATACCGAGGACGACCGCCGAACGATCGTTGACGCTGTTGAGGCGGCCCGCGCCTGGAACTGGAAAGGCCCCAAGCCGGAACAGGCCTTCAAACGTGCAGAGGCCGTCGCCGTCGATCGACACGGTGAAGCGCTTGATCGTCTCTTAGACAACTGGTCAGGATCGGCGCCGGTTGTGGCCGGCATACATGGCCAGACCGTGCTTCACCGGCGTCCTGCGCGAGGCCAGCCCGGCGCAACGCTTCAAATCATCGATTCAGCGGCGCTGCAGAGACGGCTCAATCTACCGATCGCCTATGATTTTCGCTCGGCGGACGTGAACGCGGGCGGCGAGGGCGCGCCGCTGGCACCGATCTATCACCAAGCATTGCTTCAAAAATCGGGGCTCGAAAACACAGCTGTGGTCAATCTTGGCGGCGTGGCGAACATCACGTTCGTTACACCCTCCGGAGACCTATTGGCTTTCGATGCCGGGCCAGCGAATGGCCCAATCGATGAGTGGGTCGCCGGCCATGGGCGCGGGTCCCATGATCCAAATGGCGCCATCGCCGCCGCCGGCAGCGTCCATTGGGGGCTCATTGACCAGATTCTTGACCATCCATACTTTGATGATGCTCCGCCAAAGTCGCTCGACCGGTTTGACTTTGATGCCAATCTCGCCCGGGGGCTCAGCTTAGAGGATGGTGCTGCAACGCTCACCGCCCTTTGCGCCGCGGGGCTCGATCGCGGCCTCCAGCACTTTGACGGCAAAGTCGATCAACTTGTCATCTGTGGCGGTGGCCGGCGTAATCCCACATTACTCTCAATGCTTGAACAGCGGCTCGGCCCCCGTGTGGTGACGGCCGAACAGGTCGGTTGGCGCGGCGATTCGATGGAAGCTGAGGCCTTCGCCTACCTCGCCGTCCGCCGGTTGCGCGATTTGCCGATCTCGTTTCCGAAAACAACAGGCGTCCCGCACCCGATGACGGGTGGGCGCCTGTTGTCCGGGAATGATGCCCGCTAGCGTTCGGAAATCGGCATATAGTCCCGGCGGTCTGGACCAGTATAGATCTGGCGTGGACGGCCAATCCGTTGGGTTGGATCTTCGATCATCTCGTTCAGCTGAGAGAGCCAGCCAACGGTCCGGCCAAGCGCGAAGAGCACAGTGAACATCTCCGTCGGGAAGCCGAGGAGATCCATGGCGATGCCGGAATAGAAATCGACGTTCGGATAGAGCTTCTTCTCGATAAAATACTCATCTTCAAGCGCGATTTTTTCGAGCTCCATCGCGACATCCAGGAGATCGGAATCCTTGATGTCCAATTCAGCCATGAGCTCACGCACGGTCTGTTGCATGACCTTCGCGCGAGGGTCGTAGTTCTTGTAGACCCGGTGCCCAAAGCCCATCAGACGGAACGGGTCAGCCTTGTCCTTCGCCCGTGCAATGAACTCAGGGATTCTATCCACTGTTCCAATTTCGCGAAGCATATTGAGGCAGGCTTCGTTCGCGCCGCCATGGCTCGGCCCCCAAAGGCTTGCAACGCCGGACGCAACCGCCGCGAAGGGGTGGGCGCCGGAGGATCCGGCGAGGCGGACAGTCGACGTCGAGGCATTCTGCTCATGGTCAGCTTGCAGGATCATCAACCGGTCCATGGCGCGCGCCATCACCGGGTTGACGATGTATTTCTCGGCCGGAACCGAGAAACACATGTTCAGGAAGTTTTCGGCGTAGGACAGGTCATTGCGCGGATACACGAAGGGCTGACCAATCGAGTACTTATAGGCGCGTGCGGACAGGGTCGCCATTTTCGCAATCAAGCGGTGCGCCGACAGTTCGCGCTGATCAGCGTCTTGGATGTCCATGGCGTCCGGATAGAAAGCGGCGAGGGCGCCCACTGTCGCCGTCATCATGGCCATGGGGTGGCTGTCGCGCCGGAACCCATTGAAGAAACTATCCATTTGGGTGTGGATCATCGTGTGGTGGGTGATGGAGCTCCGAAAGTCACTGAATTCGGCCTGCGTCGGCAACTCACCGTACAAAAGGAGATAAGCGACCTCCAGGAAGCCGGACTGCTCAGCCAATTGGTCAATTGGATATCCGCGGTGGAGAAGCATGCCCTGTTCACCGTCGATATAGGTGATCTGGCTTTCGCAGGAGCCCGTTGACGTGAAGCCCGGGTCCAGAGTGAACACGCCCGCCTCGGCATAAAGGCGGCTCACATCCAGCACGTCCGGGCCAACGGTTCCGCCGAGGATTGGAAGCTGCACTGTCTTCCCATTAATCGAAAGTGTGGCTTCGCCCTTCTTATATGTCTTGTTTTGCATTTGCTCTTATCCCGTTTTTCAAGTCTCATTCGCCTCAGTGGCGGATGCGTTTGCCAACTGGTCGTCGATCCGCGCCAGGCTTTCTCCCCTGCCAAGCCATTCGAGAACTTTCTCGATTTCCGGCGCCGGACGATTACCGGTCAACGCGGCGCGCAGTGGCGGGCCGATCTGGCCCAGTGATAATCCATTGCGGTCGCAGGCCTGTTCAAGCGTCTGATGCAATTCTGCCACAGACCAAGGCTCTGTTTGCGCAAACTCGTCGCGTATGATGGCCAATCGGTCAAGACCTTCGCCTTTCAATGATTTGCGAGCTTTCTTGTTCAGCTCGATAGGTCGCTCGACCGATAAGAAGGCACAGGCCTCTGCAAGGGCTGGGATGGTGTCGCCGCGGTCGACCAAATCCGGCAAGGCGGCTGCGATTCTGGCCCTCGCCTCCGGGGTGAGTGTCGACATTTCTTCTATCTGCGCCAGGACAAGCGGTAACAGGCGCGCCGGATCCGCTTGGCGGATATAATGGCCATTCACGGCGGCGAGCTTGTCGAAATCGAGCCGAGCAGGGCTTTTTCCGATCGCGTCGAGGGAAAAGACCGCCCCGGCCTCTTCCATGGAAAAGATCTCCTGGTCACCATGGCTCCAGCCGAGCCTGAGGAGATAGTTGCACACCGCCTCAGACAGATAGCCTTGATCGCGATACTCGGTGACGCTAGTCGCGCCGTGGCGTTTAGAGAGTTTCGCGCCGTCCGGCCCATGGATCAGGGGCACATGGGCAAATACCGGGACATCCCAACCCATCGCCTCATAAATAGGCTTTTGCCGGAATGCATTGCGCAGGTGATCATCGCCCCGGATCACATGGGTGACCGCCATATCGTGATCGTCCACCACCACGGCAAGCATATAGGTGGGCGTGCCGTCGGCGCGGAGGAGGACGAGATCGTCAATTTCGCTCGCCTGGATCGAGATCTCGCCCTGAACCGCGTCGGCGATCGTAATTGATCCCGTATCGGGCGCCTTTAAACGCACGGTATAAGGCGCGTCAGGCGAGGGCGCCTCGCCGCCTTCGCGCCAAGGCGAGCGAAATGGCGCAAGGGCCGCATCAGCTTCGGCGAGGAGTGTCTGTTTTTCATTGTCCGACAGGCCGTCAGCCTTTGCGGCGGCCCGTTTGTCCTCGCCCAATTGGCGGCGCGTCTGCAGCTCGTCTTGGGTCGTATAGCAGCGAAACGCGGTGCCCCGCGCCATCATTTCTTCGGCCACTTTGACATGCCGATCAGCCTGCTCGGCCTGGAAGACCGGGGGGGCGTCGGAGGTTATGTTTAGCCATGAGAGGCCCTCAAGGATTGCCTCGACAGCCTCCGGCGTGGAGCGCTCCCGGTCAGTGTCTTCCACCCTCAGGAGGAAACGGCCCTTGTGCCGTCGTGCATACAGCAGGTTGAATAGGGCCGTACGCGCACCGCCAATATGCAACATGCCGGTTGGGGAGGGGGCAAATCGTGTCGTGACCGTCATTAATCGCTCATCCGTATTGCCGCTGCAGAAAGAGCCAACGGCTGATCGGCATCAACACGGTGTCTCGCCCGAAGGCAAGGGGGCCGCGCCAGGGCGATCGCGTCGCAATCGTTTTGTGGCGGTTGAGGAGTTGGGACCGTTCTTTTTGGCAGTTGGCGTTTGCCTCGGCGCCGCTGTCACGCTCCAACTGCCGGATCATCGCTGGACGGCCTATCTCGCGGGGGGCTGTGCGGGCCTGATCACTCTTATCCTTGCTCGGTTTGGCGCAGGGCTGCCAAAACTCTTGCGGACAGGCCTCCTCGCCTGTCTCGGGTTAAGCCTCGGGACGCTCGCAACGGAGGTTCGGATTGACCAGGCGCGCGCGCCGGTGGTCGCATCTGAGATCGGACCGGTGCTCGTCGAAGGTTGGCTCGTTGACATTGAGCCAGGCCGGAGCGGACCGCGGCTGCGCCTGCGTCCCCATGCGATCGCGGGCTTCGACCAGACGGGTTTGCCGCATGAAATTCGACTCACGCATACGCTGAGCCTGTCGGTCTCCTCCGGACGCTTTGTGCGGTGCTACGCCGTGATACGCCCCCCGCCGGGCCCGTCTGTTCCAGGGGACTATGACTTTCGGCGGCAAGCCTGGTTTGAGGGGCTCGGAGGGGTTGGCTATGTCCAGGGTCGCTGCCGCGGGGGCGTTCTGGGGGCGCCGCCAGATCTTGCGACACGCCTGTCGGCAGATCTCGGCGCGCGGCGGCGTCAATTGGCGACGTATGTTAAAGAGGCCGCTGGCCCTCGGGCGGGCGGATTTGCGGCGGCACTCGTTTCCGGGGACCGGTCATTTATGGCCGAGGCTGACCAATTAGCGCTGCGCCAGTCGGGCCTTGCCCATTTGCTCGCCATCTCGGGCCTCCACCTCGGCATTGTGGGCGGCCTCGTTTATTTGCTCGCGCGGCGTGGGCTCGGTCTGATTGAACCGCTCGCCGTGCGTGCGCCGGTTCAGAAATTCGCCGCGATTGCCGCGATTGTCGCGATCACGCTCTATCTCGTCCTATCGGGCGCAAGCGTGTCGACCCAGCGGGCATATATCATGTCGAGCGTGTTTTTCGCGGCAATCTTGATTGACCGGCCGGCGCTGAGCCTCCGATCATTCTCCATCGCGCTCTTGCTGGTCGGGCTCTTGCGCCCCGAAAGTGTTGTGACGCCCGGTTTTCAAATGTCATTTGCCGCAACGGGTGTGCTGATTGCGCTCTACGAGAATTGGACGATCCGCCGCACAGGGCGCATATTCAGTCTTGTGGCGCGGGTGCGCTTCTGGGCGGCGTCCCTCGTGATGACGTCTGTCGCCGCGTCGGCCGCGACTGCGCCATTCGCCGCCTTCCACTTCGATCGGATCGCGCCCTATGGCCTGGTCGCCAATCTGGTTGCCATGCCGATTGTTAGCCTCGCATCCGTGCCGGCCGCAGCCCTGTCGATCCTGCTGACGCCCTTTGGCGCGGCGGATATTGGCCTCAGGCTCTTCGGCTGGAGCCTTGAGGGTGTGCTTGCCGTCGCCCACACCGCGTCGGCTCAGAACGGTCCCGTGACGAGCTTGCCATCCATGTCGCCGGTCGCGCTATCCGGCTTTATTGCGGCGATTGGGGCGATGATTGTGTTTCGCGGTTGGGTCCGGGCCGGCATGGTCGTCAGTACAGCAAGCCTGGCAGGGCTTATGTGGGCC
>JBCAWP010000155.1:0-6489 GCA_038534535.1 Pseudomonadota bacterium | reverse complement strand
GGTCAGGGTCTCTCGAAACACCATTGCGCCATTCCGGTCCGACGTGACAATGAGCCTGCTGTCGGGTGTGAACGCTGCTGCGAGCAATGCACCTCTATGATCAGTGATATCAGTGATCGGAACTGGACCGTCGGTTGAGCTCTCTAGGTTTTGGAGTTGGATCGAGCCGCTCCCGGATGACACAGACAACCGGCGTTTCCGGTCCGGAGAGGTTAGCCTGATGGTGCTTGCTGGTCTTAGTTGACCGTCTTCAGGATTGCGATCCATCAGGCGTTGAAGGCGCGTCCGATCGACAGGGGAGAGGCGTCGCTCAGCTGCCAGCTTGTCCACGAGTTCCGAAAGTTCTGGTTGTCCGCCACTTGCAATATGTGGGGTCAGAGCGGCTGCGGCACGCAGGCGGATTTCGAGCGCAGGAGACTCGGGGTTCCAGAATGGCTCGAGCTCTGCCAGTCCGCTCGCAGCAACCCTCATAGCGCTGTCATAGCGTCCTTCGAGCAAGCTCAGGTCCGCAAAAGCAACCTGAACGGTTGCTTTATTCATGGCGTTCGCGCGTGCCTGCACAATGCCAAGACTGAGGCCTGCCAGCACGGCCACACAGCCGCCCGCCAGCGCCCAGCCAAGCCGGCGTTGCGCTTTCCGAACAGCTTCAAGTCGTTTTCGTTCCTCGCTCTGGCGTCTGGTTTCGGCCTCAGAGCTCGCCCGTATAAACGCACGCTGGTCGTCAGTCACTGGCGGCAGGTCGGAACTGGCCGCCTCAAGCCAGTTCAGGGCATCGGCAACATCGACCCCGATCAGAAGCCGGTTTTCTTCCGCCCCGGCAGCTTTCCAGTCCAGTGCCCGCTGTTGAAGGCGTGTATGATCATGAATCCAGGAAAGATCGACTTTCAAAGTTCGCGAAAGGGTTTCAAGACCCGCAATGAAAGAGCGCCCTTCGTCAAAGCGGACGTAATTCAGAGATGCGAGCTCACCGGGTACGCCCGTCGTTTCCTCAAGCAAAACCGGAACGAGACGTTTGCCGTTTTCAATAGCCCGATCTAGCTCCCAGGCGCACATCTCGGACTTCACAAATTGAGGTGAGACCATGAACACGATCACGTCAGCAGATACGATCAATTGTTCGAGCTTTGCCTTCCAGGCTTCTCCGCGCTCGATACTTTCCTCATCGATTAGAACACTGAACCCTGCGAACCGCAGCCCCGCGGCGATCTCGCCAGCATGTCCAAGGTCCGTTCTTGAGTAGGAAACAAAGACCCGTGCCGGGCGCGTCGAGTCTTCGTCAGAATCTTTCAAGGACAAACCGCCCATCCGCAACTGCCGGATCTCCGTCACAGGACTGGCGAAATGAGACCTCGAGCCGCACCAGTCCGGTGCCGTCAAACCTCGCATCAGCAACCTCAAACTGGCCGATGTCTTCGCTGCAACCTCGGCCATTTCCCGAAATACTAAGCTCTGCTCCCCCCAATCCGTTATCCACATAAGTCTCGCCCGTTTTGAACGGGGAGCCATCGCCGGTTGAAAGACTTACTGTCCAGACTTCGTCTGTATCCGGCCACAAAACGACGGACAAAGCGGAGAGATCATCCGGATCGAGCATTATGTCGTCAACGCTCAGACTATGGCTCCGTCCTTGCGTCACCCATTCATCCTCGGGACCGGTGGTTGAAAGCGCTCCGCGATAGGTTACAGTTCTTTCTACGCCCGAAATCGGATCTCCCGTCCTGCAGCAAATCCTGGATTCGGTTCCACTACCCGTCAATTCAAGCAGCGCCATCTCTTCATTTCGGGAAACAGACATAAGGACTCGTTCCCCCAGCTCCCTGGTTTCGGCAAATGTGATACCAGGCCTCGTCTTGGTGTCACTTGTTCCACTGGTTAAGTGGTTTATCAGTTCGTTTAGTGTCACCGAACCGCTGGCCCGTCTGAGCAAAGCGAGACGCCGCGCCAAAGGTGCCAGGGACAATAGCTCGTTGTCCGGATCCGGTACGGTTGTCACGAGTGTGCCGGGCTCTGTCGAGAACACAACGGGTGACGACTGCCGGAACTGGTTCATGAAGCGGAGAATATCGGCCATATCAGCGAGGAAACGCCGGTTCTCACCGCTTAAAACTCGCTGATAGGCCTCGAGATTAACAGGATCCCCTTCATAGCATGTATCGAGTATGAGAAGGTAAGGGAGTCCAGACTGATCAAGGTGGTCAACAAGTGTACTGGCCGGAATGGCCCGATCGACGGCCGCATCGAGATCGAGCTCTAGCTCACCGTAGCTGTCGAGCCCCATCGCAACGTCGCCCGGGATCGAAAGATGCGTCCAGGCGAAGCCTTCAGAGAGCCCATGACCCGCAAAATAAACAAAAAGAAATGGATCTGCCTTTACCAACGCTTCGGCTATACCTGCATCGAGTGCGGCGAACACGTCGTCGCGCGTCACCGGTCCATCGCTTGTCGAGGTGAGCAAGACACCCGCCTCCGCGCCCCTCGCTGAAAGCAGGTTTGCAACCGTCCGCGCGCTTCGGTTTGCGCCGCGGATGCTGGGCAGTGCGCGGGTATCGGGCGATGAAGTCTCGGCATAGTGCCTCGAACCGATGGCGATATATACGACATCTGATGGGTCGCCTTGATCGGCCAGCGCCGTGGGGAACATTACGCTCCAAACGGCGGAGAGGAGCAGGCATATCAGATCAGGGCGCCTAGTCACGGAGGAAAACAAGCTCGAGCTCCTCGACTAGCTTTCCCGAGTCCTCGTCCTGTCTCCTGAGCACCAATGTATCCTCGCCTACAGACACAATCTCGTATGCCCGATCAGACAAACTGATCAGGTTTGCCACGCCATCACTTTCGATTGCCCAGGTCGCCGGCGTCGTGACAGTTCGACTATCGATGCATTCCCGGATTGTCAGTTGACCGTCTTCTTTGAACTGATAGCTGAATCCGCCTCGACAGTCGGTGGACGACCCCATGAAAGTCTCCCACCGTTCAAGTACCCATTCGCCATCGCGGACGAGGCTATCCTCGACCACCCGGATGCTGTCGCTATCTGTCGTCGCATGATCGATTTGTGCAAAGGCGGAGTTTGCGAGGCCGAAAAGAACGGCGACAACACAACTTAGTTTACCACCGATCATTCTCATCCATCCCCCGATTGAAGAACTTGTGCCCAAATAGAGACCACTCAGAAGGGAATTGTCAAAGGAAACTTGAATACTGTATTCACGCCGCTTGCGCGAAACCTTGGGGCATTGATTTTACCAGGGTTTTGTCGTGTCGATCGGGATAATAATCGACGATCGAAGCATCAATTTCGGTTCCTTTGACAGTATCCGGCCGCCACTTATACAATCGCGCCGAGAACATTTACGTGCCGTTCCGAAGGCGAGAACGGGCGGCGCAAATGAGCTATACTTGCGAACGACCTTAGCAATCACGCCCTATAGCCGCTTCGGTGTCGATCAAACATTGACGGCTTGTTTCGTCTGCTGCGCATGCGCTGCTTTTAGCGATTTGCGACGTGAACCTGGCTCCTTCAAACACTGCATCAAGATAGGCGTTTTGCGCTTTGATCATCGCCTGCGAGAGCTCAATTGCGCGCATGAGGCCAACGCCACTCTGTGCTCTTTGCAGCTTGCAGATCTCGAGCGAAGCAAGGCCTTTGAAATCAAGCGAGTCTTGCGCAGAGTTTGATAAAACTTGGAGATCGGTCTGATAACCTGGCCAAGAAACGCTGACTTCAGTGTCGAATGACTTGGCGTGCTCCGCGGCCGACTGCCAATTACCCTCTTGCGCGCTGCGTTCAAATGCTCGAACCGCTGATCTGGTGTTGCTGAGACGCCGAAGGGCAAAGGCTAAAGAACAAAGGTTTCCGCTTCTGGAGTCTACGTTCCGACCGCCGTCTGCCAAGCATAGCTCGCTGGCATCGTCAGCATACGAGAAAGCTTTAGCATATGCGGTGCCCAATTTTTGCTCACCGGTCTCAGGGAGCATTGTGAGCGCGTCTGCTGCGTTCAGAGCGGCGATGGTCCAAGCGAGCTTCAACTCAGTTGACGGTTGCTCGGTTTGCAGCTGCGATTCGGCGTCGGCGAGTTCTCTCAAAAGCGCCGCTTCAGTCTCTGTTTGTGCCCCAGCCAGAGAAATAGTTTCCTTGAGGTCGTTTATCCTGGAGATGCTTTGCGACGGCGTTGAAGAGCAGCCCGCCAACAACAGTGCGCACAATGTGAGGCCAACAACTTTTGAACGGAGGGTCATCCGGCAGCTCCATCAATAGATGCGGGTTTGTAAAAGGCGTCCTCTCGTAAATACGTTTCGCCGTTTCTGAGAACGGGCTCGACGGTGAATTCGCCTTGGCGTTCGGTGTATGTCTTGGTCATTTGAATCCCGGAGCGTCGATCTAACAACTCAAAAACGTCCTTCGGAGCGAGCGTCAGTGTCTGAGTGGAAAGCACGTCGGCCAGATACCAATCGAACGCAAATAGCCATTCCTCAGCGGAAAGCTGCCTGCCATGACGCTCGGTTGCAGACATGTCATTGAGTTGAGTGACCAAAGATATGACCAACTCTTCAGCGTTCGCAAGGTCTGTTGTTCGTAAATGAGTGACGGATTTCTGAAGCGCAATCATCATCGCTTGACCCAATGTTTCACCGAACAGCACACCTCCGGGTCTTCGTTCGCGTTGTGGAACCCCTGAAGTTTGCGCCAATAGGCTGGTGTGAGCGGTCGACAGTATTCGTGAGATCAGATTGGTCAGAAAGAATTGTCTTGGGTCTTGATCGTTCAGTCCGAAAACGCGTCCTGGATTGGCGAGCGAAAGTTCAACAGCCCTCGACGCAACTGTTCGCCAATCAGCGCGGGTCAGCAGATCAGCATGCTCTGATGCAACAAAGCTCGCGATCCCTTCGGTAATCCGAAGAATCTCGGGATTGATGTCCGAACCAATCATGCCAGGCGTTTCTGCGACTTGCTCTGCAATCGTGCCGACGAGTTCAAGCAAGAAAGGTTGGTTGGTCGGTGCTAAGAGAATTGCTTTCGCACTTTCAGACGACTCGAATTTGCTGACCATTTTGTCAGCAATTTGTGCCGCCAATCGGATCTGCAAAAGCGCCCAAGGATCGGTTTTTCCGGCCGCTTCTGTTTGTACCCACTCGGACACAAAGCCCTGGGCTTCTTGAACGAGGAAGAGTTTGGCGTGCTTCTGAGATAAGGAGATGCCAAGATCAAATACAGCGCCGGTTAGATCAGGCGCTAAACGTCTTCCTTCCGGCGACAAAGCGTCCATCAGGTCGGTTAGGAACTCTCTTCCAAACGAAATGTGGTGGCCTTCGCCGCGAATAAATGCGCCCGGCCGTGCGCCAACTGCTGCGATCACCTTGGGGTAGAGGTTTGCAAATGCAGTCGGCCGAAACAGAGCCCCTAAATCGGCATCGTTCGCCATATCAACAATGCCTTCGAAGAAAGCGTCGGTCACAATCGAGGCGGCTGAAGCGCGCTCAGGATAGCTCTCGTCGAAAAGTGTTTGACGCTGTTCGTACAGCGTTGTGAGAACGCTCGTACCGACCGGGCCGCGGAGCGCATCACGAATCGCCGACAGGCGTTTTCCGATAGTATAATCAGCAAGGGCGTTCTCGTGATTTAGGACGCGCAGGGGTGAGGCCGCCGCGCGAATAAGCGCTTGAACAGGTTCGCTTTCGGAGAACGCTTCTGGATGGCTTTCGGCGGCCTGAAGCGAAGCTGAGAGCAGCATTTCGCCAATCCGCTTACGGCTTCCAGTAGTGAACGCATGGTTTGCTATCTCGTTTTCGTTTGCTGCGAAATGCGCTGCAAGTGACCCGGACACCGCCGCGACAATGTTCTCTGCCTGGGGTCGCAATCCGAGACGCGTCGGGTTTGCCGACAGGTAGCTGAGTGCTACACCACTAAGCTGCACAACAAGACCGGCGCGATCCCGTCGTCTCGAATCAGCATCTATCCATCGCTTTAGCGTGTAATGTGATGCGCTAAACTCAGCATCAGTCCCTAAGTTTTCACCAAAAACGTCCTCTAGCGCCCGCAAGAGACCGGCTTGACGATCCCCCGGCGCTCGAGGGTCCACAACCCAAATACCCGGTTGGGTTTCGACAATCGTATCTGCGAAAGCCTGCTTGAGGTGTGCATGAGGTTGACCTGGTCGCCAACGATCAGCCTCGCTCAGAAACTGGCGAGCCCGTTCCATCGGATGGTCCTCAGGAAGCGGGGCCCCGATGTAGTCAAAATCAAAACGGCTTGCTCGGTCGTTTGCACGTTTCTGAGCGGCATTCAACAAAGTGAATGCTGCCCGCACAACAAAAACGATATTACTAGCGCTCACCGCTCATACTCAGCGGACTGGCGGCGATCTGTGCTCAATGCGCCCCTGGAAATAATACGTCCTCGCGGCGCATTCTCAGGTGGTGCAACAACGGAGCTGGAAACAGCAGCGCGGTAGGCTTCGGGATTTGTGTGACCAAACACGGTGAGAAAAC
>JBCAWP010000154.1:0-6490 GCA_038534535.1 Pseudomonadota bacterium | reverse complement strand
GACCATGGCCATGAGGGAGAGGGGGACGCCCGATTGGGCCCAGAGGTCGAGGGCCCCGTCTTCAAGGTCGGCCTGGAAGAGGCGTTCCATGGTGACAAGGGAGGCGAGCGCCAGGGCGATCCAGAGGACCGCACTGGCGACCGATTGGAGGGCCGCCGGATTGGGGCCGAGGGTCAGGGGAACCAAGAGGGCCGCGCCGGCGAAAAAGCCGGCCGGCAATAGCATGCCTGCGCCGCCGGCCCAGGCTTCGGCGAGCGCCTGGCCAAAGGCAGCGCGGAGAGGCGCGGGCGCGCGGCTCATAGGGTGAGCTCCCGGGCCCCGGTGATCGGCACTGAGCCATGGACTGCGGCGATAATGGCCCCGCCATTTGCTCTATGGCCGGTGATCAGGCCCGCAACGGCGTCGGATCCGGCCGCATCGAGGGCCGAGAAGGGTTCATCGAGGAACCAGAGGGGACGGTCCTCAAGGAGGAGGCGCGCGAGGGCCGTGCGCCGTCTTTGGCCTGCAGAGAGGCCGCGGGCTGGGACATCGGCCGCGCGGGCAAGCCCCAAAGCATCGATTGCGGGCGCGACGGGGGTTCCGCCCCAGGCCTCGGTCCATAGGGTCAGGTGTTGGCGGGGTGTTTCATGGGGTTTAATCCCATCGGCGTGGCCGACCCAGTGGGCTGGGACCGATCGTTCAAGGGTGCCGGCTTCGATGGGGATAAGTCCGGCCAGCAAGCGGAGAAGCGTTGTCTTGCCGGCACCGTTTGCGCCGCGCAGAAGCAGGGCTTCGCCCGGCGCGGCGGTTACAGAGAGCCCGGTGAAGAGGAGCCGCTCGCCGCGCATGGCGCCGAGCCCCGCGGCGGTGAGGAGATCTGTCACGCGCATGTCCCGGTTGGGTCGAGCGGACGTGACCCTTGGTCTGATTGCGCAGGGGTGCAAGGGGGGCTAAGACACGGGTGCTGCGGTGCGGAATGTCCGGCACCGCTTTGATATTTCGCAGAAGATGAGGTTTTCCGACCCATGCCGTCCCTAGACAGTTTCAAGTCCCGTCGCACATTGACCGCCAATGGCAAGAGCTATGCCTATTACTCCCTTGATGCGGCATCTGAAAATGGGCTGGGCGATGTGTCGCGCCTGCCGGCGTCCTTGAAGGTGCTGTTGGAGAACCTCCTGCGCCATGAAGACGGTAAGACGGTGACCAAGGACGATATTCTCGCCTTCAAGGCCTGGCTCGATGATAAGGGCGCGGCCAAGCATGAAATCGCATACCGGCCAGCCCGCGTGCTGATGCAGGACTTCACAGGCGTTCCGGCCGTTGTGGACCTCGCCGCCATGCGCGATGCGAGCCAGAAGCTTGGCGCCTCCGCCGACGCGATCAATCCGCAGGTGCCAGTTGATCTGGTGATCGACCACTCGGTCATGGTCGACCATTTTGCAGGCGTCGATAGCTTCCGCAGAAATGTCGAGCGCGAATATGAGCGCAATGGCGAGCGCTATGAGTTCCTGCGGTGGGGCTCGTCGGCGTTTGAGAATTTCCGCGTGGTGCCGCCCGGCACCGGGATCTGTCACCAGGTCAATCTCGAATATCTCGGCCAGACGGTGTGGACCCGGGATGAGAACGGCGAGACGGTTGCCTATCCTGACACGTGCGTGGGCACCGACAGCCACACGACGATGATCAATGGCTTGTCCGTCCTTGGCTGGGGCGTTGGCGGCATTGAGGCGGAAGCGGCGATGCTCGGCCAGCCCGTCTCCATGCTGATCCCGGAAGTGATCGGCTTCAAGATTACCGGAAAACTGCCCGAAGGCGCCACGGCGACAGACCTGGTGCTGACCGTCACCAAGATGATGCGTGAGAAGGGCGTTGTCGCGAAGTTTACTGAGTTCTTCGGACCGGGCCTCGCGACGCTCACCCTCGAAGATCAAGCGACCTTGTCAAACATGTCGCCGGAGTTTGGATCGACCTGCGCCTTCTTCCCCGTCGACAATGAGACAATCGACTATCTGCAAGATACCGGCCGTGACCCAGATCGCATTGCGCTTGTTGAGGCCTACGCCAAGGCCCAGGGCTATTGGCGACCGGACATGGCCGATCCGGTGTTCACGGACACGCTGGAACTCGACCTCTCAACCGTCGTGCCCTGTATTTCCGGTCCAAAACGTCCACAGGACAAGATCCTCCTGTCGGAAGCCGACACGAAATTCATCGAAGATATGCAGAAGGAATTCGGCAAATCGGGATCGGATGACACGGCGATTGCCGTCGACGGCGAAGATTACACGGTCACCCATGGCGACGTGTTTATCGCGGCGATCACCTCTTGTACGAACACGTCCAACCCGTCGGTCTTGATTGCCGCTGGCCTCCTCGCGCGGAAGGCACGGGAACTTGGCCTTGATCGCAAACCCTGGGTGAAGACCTCCCTCGCACCCGGCTCTCAAGTCGTGACGGATTATCTCGACAAGGCAAACTTGTCCGACGATCTCGACGCGCTCGGCTTCAACCTTGTGGGCTATGGTTGCACGACCTGTATCGGCAATTCCGGGCCGCTGCCGGAGGCTTTGTCCAAGGCAATTGCGGACGGTGATCTGGTGTCTTGTTCGGTGCTTTCGGGCAATCGGAATTTTGAAGGACGCATTGGGCCGGACCTGAAGGCGAACTATCTCGCGTCGCCGCCGCTGGTCGTGGCCTATGCGATTGCCGGCTCGCTGAAAGTGAACCTCACGACAGAGCCGCTTGGTCAGGACAAGGATGGGAATGATGTGTTCCTGCAAGATATCTGGCCGAGCAATGACGAGATCAAAGCGGTCATGCGCGAAGCGGTGACGCCGGAAATGTTTGCCAGCCGCTATGCGGATGTCTTCAAGGGCGATGAGGCTTGGCAGGGGATCTCCGTGGCTGGCGGCAAGACCTATGATTGGCCGATGAGCTCGACCTATGTGCAAAACCCGCCCTATTTTGAGGGCATGACCATGGATGTGGATGCCCCGGCCGACGTTCAGAGCGCGCGCATTCTGGCTCTGTTCGGAGATTCCATCACGACGGACCACATCTCGCCGGCCGGGAACATTAAATCTGACAGTCCTGCCGGTGACTATTTGCGCGAGCATCAGGTTCCGGTCATGGAGTTCAACTCCTATGGCTCGCGCCGAGGGAACCACCAAGTGATGATGCGCGGCACATTCGCGAACATCCGGATCAAGAACCAAATGGTGCCAGGCGTGGAGGGCGGTGTTACCGTTCACCACCCATCCGGCGAGGTGATGCCGATCTATGATGCCGCCCAGAAGTATCAGGCCGAGACTGTTCCGCTGGTGGTGTTCGCAGGTCATCTCTACGGCAATGGCTCGTCGCGCGATTGGGCCGCGAAAGGGACCATCCTGCTCGGCGTGAAGGCGGTGATTGCTGGGTCCTTTGAGCGGATTCACCGCTCCAATCTGATCGGAATGGGTGTGCTGCCGCTCCAGTTCATGGACGGCGAAAGCTGGACAGCGCTTGGCCTGACAGGTGAGGAGCAGGTGACGATTGAGGGCATCAGCGCGATTGAGCCGCGTCAGGAGCTGCCGGTGAAAATCGTGAAGGCCGACGGATCAGAGGTTACGGTGATGACAAAGGTCCGTATCGATACCGAAAACGAGCTCGACTACTACCGCAATGGCGGCATCCTTCATTATGTCTTGCGGAACCTAGCCGCCGCAGCCTGATATAAATGACAGCGTTCACATCCCTGTGATTGGCGAGCTTCGGCTCGCCAAGGTAGGGATCGTGGTATGCAAATGAATGTAAGAGTCTGGTTGATTTCTGCAATTCTGGGGATCGCAGCTCTCCCGGCATCGGCTGAGCCGCCGCGTGTGGTGGAGTTGTTCGTTTCCCAGAACTGTCCAGCCTGCCCAAAGGCAGAGGACAATATTCGTGCGCTGAAAGAAACCGAGCCAGATTTTCTACCAATCGTCTGGGTCGTTGATTATTGGGATTACCTTGGCTCGCCCGATCCCATGGCTGTGCCGGTCTCATCAAAGCGCCAGCGCGTCTATGCGGAGCGCTTTGGGCTTCGCGGGCCTTACACGCCTCAACTCGTGATGAATGGCATGGCCCAAACGGCGGGTAATCGCCGGGGGGCTGTGCGCCGCCTTCTCCGCAATGGAGACATGGTTCCGGATGATGCCTGGGGAATCATTGAACAGCAGGACGAAAAGCTCCTCGTCCGCCGCAATGAACTGGCCCCGGAGGCGGAGTTCTTTGTGCTGACGGTGACGCAGATTGAGCGCAATGGTGGCTTGCTCGAAAATGTTGTGACGGCTGTTCGAGATTTCGGACCAGTTGAAAGCGAAGCAACATTTAGCGCGGCCGATTGCGCAGGACGGTGCATCGCGGTTCTTCAAGCCATGGATTGCGGTCCTTTGCTCGCCATATTGCCGTTCGATGTTGCCTCGGCAGAGGTGCCTAAGGAGACGGTGAATCCGCTGGTGGCGGTGGCGGGCGCACAATAGACCGGACCGACGGCGTAAACTCATCCCAGTCAATCTTTGCGAGCCGGAAGGCCCAGCCTTCCGCGCGCTCATTGATGGTGGAGGCGCGCGCGGCGCCTTCGCCCGCCTCAACGGCACGCACGGTGACATAAAGACCGTCTGGCTCTTCATAGGCCGAGACGTCGATCTCGAGGCCATCATGGGTCGTTGTGATGTGCCGGCCGATCCGGCGTGTTTCAATAGCGGTGGCTGGCTTCACATCGATGGGGTCAAACCGACTGAGGGCGAGGGCGGGTCCGCGGGCGGCGATTGCGCTGACCATGCGCCAATCCTCATAGGGCGGCGCGGGGCGGAAGGCGCGGGCACCAGAGCCGGGGGGGCGCGCAAGGTAGACGCCGCGGCCGGCGCGATCGGTGATGCGGATGGCGCTAATCGCATCTTCCTGCATTTCGAGCACGTTCAGATCGAGCCAGGATTGGCGTGTATAAAGGGGCGGAAGGTCCCCGGACAAAAGAAAGGCGCGGCTTTCATCAGGGAACCGGCCATAGAGGCGATCCCCCTTTCGTCCTGTGACGAGACTGGCCAGCACATCACCGTCTGTATCCATCATATCGATGCGTGCGCCGTTGCCACCATTCTCGGGGCTGCCGAGCCCGATACGGTCGAGCTTTGCGGGGTCTTCAGTGCGCGTCTCGCCCCAGGCAAGCGAGAGGACGCCCTGGGCCAGCTCGCCGAGGCGGTCGGCACGGATCGGGAAACTGCCGGACTCGATCATCGTCCATTGCTGTGGATCCGCAGACGAGCGTTTCATCGTGTAGCTGAGGTCTGACGCCGTCACACGGATAATCTGTACCGCATCAATTTGTCGCGCAAGGCGAGGGAAGACGGACTGCCCGGCGCGTTCCGTCAACCGATAATCTGGATCGCTGGGGCGTTGGAGTAGGACAATCGACAAGAGGATGGCCGCAAGGGTGGCCAGGGTCCAGACGATGCGCCGTCTGCGGATGAGCGTACTTTCGGTCATGGAGCGGTCCGCCGTTCACGTCGCCACCAAAGCCCGAGGCCAATGATGAGCACAATCGCGGGCCCGAGCCAGATATTGATCAAGCGGAGCGATCCTTCGAGGCGATCAATCTCTCGCCGGAAGTCGCGTTCGATGGCCCGCAGCCTTTCGCGTGTTTCTACGACGGTCAGGCGAAGCTCGGTAAGCTCGGACTGTTCGGCGCGGCTGAGATCGGCTTCGAGGTCACCGGTGAAGAAACCGCCGCTGGCGCCAATTGATTGCAGTTCTTCCAGGCGTCGCTGGGAGGCGGCGAGTCGTGCCTCTAACCGCGCCTGTTCGTCGAAGAACCGGTCTTCGGCGGCTTCGCGCATCGCCTCGACGCGCGTCATGGGTCGAAGATTAGGGCTCCGTGATCGCAGCGCCAGGAGGTCTGCGCCGCCAGTTAACTGATCAAGGGCGTTGAGGACGAGGATCGCATTGTCGGCGACGGGTGTGGACGTGCGCGGGTCGATATAAAATCCGTCGTCCAGGAGATCGGCATCGCCGACGAGGATGATTTCCGCCGAACCACGGCTGACGGCGAGGTGCGGCCCCGGTGGATCGGGGCGCTCCTCGGGCGCAGTATCTGCGTCAATCACGGGCGGACCTTCCGGGAAGGCCGTGGAGAGCGGCCCTGAGAGGCGACCGGCGAGGACGAGTTGGCCGTCTTCGGCGGCGTAGTTCCGCAGGACCTCATCGGGGGCCATGTCGACCGACGCCTCGGTCGCATTGATAAAGGCCGGGGCTTCATCGGTGCGGAACAGGGGCTGGAAGCTGACGCCTTCGGGTGGGAAGGCTTGCAGGGCACCCGGCGCGCCGAGATTGAGCCGGCGCGACAGCGGAGCGGTCACGATATCGTCCTGCGCCATGAGATCGCGCGGCACGCCGATAAAGAGTGGTTGGCCGACTTCGATGAAGCGGCCATCTTCTTCTATGTTCACGGGGAGAGCATGGGCGGCATCGGCCACCGCTTCTTCTGACAGTTCTATTCCCC
>JBCAWP010000153.1:0-6512 GCA_038534535.1 Pseudomonadota bacterium | reverse complement strand
GGTGGCTCCATATCATCGGCGGCATCCTGTTGGCGGGACCGCTTGTTTGTGCAGCGAGCCAGGCCGTGAACGACTGGTTTGACCGGCACGTGGACGCGCTGAATGAACCAAAAAGGCCGATTCCGTCTGGACGGATTCCAGGCCGCTGGGGGCTTTATATTGCCCTTGGCTGGTCGGCGGCCGCGCTCGTCGTGGGCGCGCTGCTCGGGCCCTGGGCGTTTGCGGCGGGTGTCGTCGGCATCGCGCTCGCCTGGGCCTATAGCGCCCCGCCGTTTCGTTTGAAGCTCAATGGGTGGTGGGGCAATGCAGCCGTTGCCTTTTCCTATGAGGGGCTCGCCTGGTTCACGGGCGCTGCGGTGATTATGGGAACCTTGCCGGGTCCATGGATCGTCGCGGCTGCAGTCCTCTATTCGGTCGGCGCACACGGCATCATGACATTGAATGATTTCAAAGCGATCGATGGCGATGTCCGCATGAATGTGCGCACGCTACCGGTGCAACTTGGCGCGGCGCGGGCTGCCACGCTCGCCTGTGCCGTTATGGCGGGCGCGCAGATTCTCGTGATTGCCGGTCTGGTCCTGATCGGGCTCCCTCTTGCCGCCGGCATTGTCACGGGCCTGCTCGCCGTGCAGGTCGTCCTGATGCGGACGTTATTACGTGATCCGCGCGGAAAAGCGCCTTGGTACAACGCAACGGGAACGAGTCTTTATGTCCTTGGCATGCTGGTAACCGCCATCGCGCTCGGATCGATAGAGGGAGGCCCGCCATGGCCGTAAACGGGGCTGACCGGCAAACACTGTCATGGCTCGGCATTATTCGATTAGGGCTCGTCCAAACGGCGATTGGCGCGATCGTTGTTCTGACGACGTCCACCCTGAACCGTGTGATGGTCGTCGAGCTCGCCCTCCCAGCCATGCTGCCAGGTGCGCTCGTTGGCTGGCATTATGCCGTTCAATTGTCGCGCCCGCGATGGGGATATGGCGCCGACCAGGGCGGCAGCCGAACCCGCTGGATTATCGGAGGCATGTTTGTCCTTGCCATCGGAGCCACGGCGGCGGCCGGTGCGACTGCGCTTATGGCGACCTCGACCTTGCTGGGGCTCGCCGCTGCCGCGTTGGCCTTCACGTTGATCGGCGGAGGGGTCGGAGCCTCAGGCACAAATCTGTTGGCACTTTTGGCTGCCGAAACGGCGCCGGAAAGGAAAGCCGCAGCGGCGGCGATTGTCTGGATCATGATGATTGTCGGCTTTGTTGTGACGACGCTCATTGCCGCGGCGAACCTGGACCCGTTCAGCTTGACGCGCCTTGTTACTGTCACGGCGGCGATTTCAGCAGCCGCTGTGGTTGTTGCCGCGCTCGCGCTCATCAGGCTTGAGCGCCCGCGCGACCGTCGAGAACCCGCAACGAATCCGCCTCCCGGGCTCGATTTCGGCGCCGCCTTGAAATCGATCTGGGGTGAAACCCAATCACGGCGCTTCACGATTTTCATTTTCGCGTCGATGCTCGCCTACAGCGCACAGGATCTCATCCTCGAGCCGCTTGCTGGCCTCGTCTATGACTATACACCAGCGGAATCGACGAAGCTTGCCAGTGTGCAGAACCAGGGTGTTCTGCTTGGCATGATCGTGACGGCGATCATCGGCACAACGATCGGGAAATCCCGCGCGCGGTTTATGCGGGCCTGGACCGTGGCGGGCTGTATTGGTTCAGCCGCCGCACTGGCTTCACTCGCCGGCGCGGCGCTTGTCGGGCCAGGCTGGCCGCTGAAAAGCTGCGTATTCGCGCTCGGCTTGGCGAATGGAGCCTTTGCCGTCGCCGCCATCGGCTCAATGATGACGCTCGCAAGTGCGGGCGGAAAGGGACGCGAAGGGACGCGCATGGGCCTTTGGGGGGCTTCCCAGGCGATCGCTTTTGGCCTCGGCGGTTTCCTCGGCGCGGTTGGTCTCGATGTGATGCGTCTCTTTGTTGAGGGGCAGGGACCGGCCTTCGCGACGGTTTTCGCGGTCGAAGCGATCGTATTTGTTGTTGCGGCTTGGCTCGCCATCCGGGTCGGTGAAACAGATGTCGATGATATGGCCCTGCCGGCAATGCCATCTGACCTTTTGGCAGCGGAGTAATCTCGAGAAGAGGACGCGGGATATGGAAGACACGAGAGCGGATCGAGCTGAATTCGACGTGGTTGTTGTTGGTGGCGGCCCAGCGGGCGCGACCGCGGCCCATGATCTCGCGAGGTCCGGCAAACGTGTTATGCTGCTGGACCGGCCAGGACGGATTAAGCCCTGCGGCGGCGCCATTCCACCTGAGGCCATTCGCGCCTTCGATATCCCCGAAAGCCAGATTGTCGCGCGCGCTCGTACCGCGCGGATGATTTCCCCGAAGGGCCGGCGCGTAGATATGCCAATTGAGGGCGGATCGGTTGGGATGGTCGATCGGGAGCATTTCGACGAGTGGCTGCGAGAGCGTGCGCGCTTAGCCGGAGCAGACCGGCGCGATGGCATCTTTGTGCGCATAGACCGGGACGAGACCGGCGCCCCTTCGGTTGTCTATCGTCAACCTGGCACAAGCCGTAGCGGTCCTGAGGAAATCGTCACGACCCGTATGATTATTGGGGCTGATGGCGCGAAGTCGCAGGTCGCCGAGCAAGAGGTCGAACGCGCCGACGAGAAAACCTGCGTCTTTGCTTATCATGAAATCATCTCGTCGCCGGCGGGGATCGACCCGGAGGTCTTCGAGGGCTCGCGATGCGAGATTTATTATGATGGCCGCTTGTCTCCGGACTTCTATGCCTGGGTGTTTCCCCATGGGGAGACGACGAGCGTCGGTGTCGGCAGCGCCCAGAAAGGCTTCTCCTTGCGCGGCGCGGTTTCGAAGCTTCGCACCGAAAGCGGGCTCGCTGCCGCTGATACCGTGCGGACCGAGGGCGCGCCGATCCCGCTGAAGCCTTTAAAACGCTGGGATAATGGCCGCGATGTGATGCTCGCCGGAGATGCTGCGGGCTGCGTTGCGCCGGCCTCTGGCGAGGGGATCTACTACGCCATGCTCGGCGGGCGGCTGGCCGCGGAAGGGGTGAGCGAGGTTTTGGAGACCGGAAATGTGAAGGCCATGGCAAAGGCGCGTAAACGCTACATGTCCGAGCACGGAAAAGTCTTCTTCATTCTCGGGATCATGCAGCATTTCTGGTATCGCAATGACAAACGCCGCGAGCGTTTTGTGAATATCTGCGCGGATAAGGACGTTCAGCGCCTGACTTGGGAAGCTTACATGAATAAGCGGCTGGTTCGGGCAAATCCCATGGCGCATATCCGGATCTTCTTCAAAGATATGGCGCACCTGATCGGGCTTGCGCCGGTGCGACACTGATCATTTTCGAGGTCATGCTCGTGGTCGTTCGTCGGCGTCCGGCCAGTCGGTCTGGGTGATCGGCGTGTCCTGTTCCTTTGAGTGAGGCCTCGAAGCCCGTGACCGTTTCTCCCTGGATGATCGACGTCATCATTGTTCTGATCGGTATTGAATGTGTCGGCGTCGCTATTCTCTTAAGGCGGTTGGGGCGCGCGCGCCTGATCGGGTTGGCGGTGAGCTTCCTTGCATCAGGGGCCGCGCTGATGGTCGCCCTGCGGACAGCCCTCAGTCGACCAGCCGATCCGATGATTTCGGTTTGGCTGCTGGTCGCCTTAGTTGGGCACGTCGTGACTTTGGTATTGGCCGCAAAACATATTCAATGAGGCCAGAATAAAACTGCGGCGGTCTCGTGAAAGAGACCGCCGCATTTTCTTGTCGACTTTTTTGCGTTAGCCGAGATCTGCGAACCCGTTCTCAGCTCCCCACAGATACCAGTTGTCGACAACGGTACCCGTGAGTAGGACGCCTATGCCACCTGTGAGTGGGCAGAGGATTGCGAACCACCAGGCCCAGCGGTGGATCGATTCCATGGAGGCATTGAAGCCCATGGTCCAACGCCAGAAGAGGGCTGCCCGTTCAGACGCTGTGCCCCGATCGACAATTTGCTCGATCTCCCGCTCGCCGCCATACCGTCCGACCGCCAGGATTGTGGCGCCATGCATCGCGAAGAGCAGCGCAGAGCCATACAGGAAGACGATCGAGAGCATATGGAAGGGATTGTAGAAGAAGTTCCCGTACACGAGGGACAGATTGTTGACCCATTCCAGGTGCGAGAAGATCCCAAAGGGAACAGCTTCTGACCAGCTTCCCATCAAGACCGGTCGGATAAATCCGCAGACGAGGTACAGCCAAATCGCAGCCATGAAGGCCCAGGCGATATGGGTGCCCATGCCCAGCTGCCGTGCGCGGCGATAGGTGCGCACCCACCAGAGAAGGATGGAGGCCGTTAGCGAGAATCCGGCGATGAGCCACCATCCGCCTTCTTCGAGCGGAACGAAGAAGTCGAGGCCATATTCCGCCGATGGCGGATCAAGCGTTAGCCACGGCATCAGCCCGACAAATTTCCGCGGGTCCCAGTCCACCGAGGCGAACATATTCAGACCAATGATCTCGATCGCAATAAAGCCAAAGAAGAGCGAGGCAATCCCAGTGAAGCCGAGATAGAGCGGCCCAATCTGAGCGTCGCCAATCTTGCCAAGCCAGTAGCTGAAGTTCTTGATGTGGTCGCGGTCCCAATCTCCGTCTGGCAGTGGGACGCCCGGATCATAGTGTCCGCGGACCTGAACTTGGGTGAAGATATTCTGATAATCAGCCATCGGATTTACCCCTCATATCCCCAGATCGGCAGGTTGCGCCACGGCTCCCACCATTCGACCCACGAGCCCTCATAAAGCGGGCCGCTGATCACGATACAGACGGCGCTCCAGAAGCCCGAAGAGAGGGCGAGGAACAAGCCAACGCGGTGGATCCCGAGCGTTCCAACCGAATATCCCTGTAGATCGCGGAAGAATGCATTCTCATGTTCGGGCGCTTTTACTTCTTCGCCGCGGCCAGGATTCGTAGCTGAGAGAATCGCGCCGCCATGTAGGGCCAAGGCAAGCGTGGTCGTAAAGAAGAAAGTGATCGCGATCATATGCGCGGGATTATAATGGAAGTTCCCGTACAGATATCCAGTATAGGAAACCCAATCGAGGTGACTCATGATGCCATAGGGAAAGCCGTGTCCCCAGGCGCCCATGAGGAATGGCCGAAAGACGACGAGCGTTACATAGGCAAAAACCGCAACGCTGAAGGCAAACGGGACGTGATAGCCCATGCCAAGCTTTCGGCTGATCTCGACCTCGCGAAGGACCCATGACGAAAAGGCGCCGATCGCGCAGAATGTCACCAGTTGCCAGACACCGCCTTCCATCAGAGGCGCAAAGGCGAGCCCATAACTCACATCAGGTGGGTCGATACTAATTAGCCAGGGGTTCCAAACCCCCTCGACCGAGGCCTCATAGAAGATGAGAGCCGTGCCGAGAACGGCAAAAAACGCGGCGGTAACGCCGAAGAAGCCCACATAAAATGGGCCGATCCAATAATCAAACAGGTCGCCGCCGACTAACGTTCCGCCGCGGACCCGATATTTTCTTTCGAAACTGAGCAAAGACATCGGTAAAATCCTGTAATTAGCAATGCTGTTCCCCGATCAGTCGCGGCATACCGGACGGCGGATGGGCCAGGGGCCCTGTCGGCCTGACGGGAGACAATTAAAAGTCGTGAGGGCGGCACTTTGATTTGGGCTGTACCGCCCTCACGAAGTTGTTGGTTAGGCCAACTCTGACAGAGCGAGATACTCGACAGCAGCGGTCGCATTAGACGCGCCGAGGTCAAACCAATTATATTCAGGCGTGCTGAGCAGAATGAAGTGGATAAGCACAGCAAGCGTGAACAGGAAGACCGTCAACGCGGTAAGTACGCGCCGAGGATCAAATATCATCCAAATTCTCCACATGGGGATATCTCCTTTTTGTCTTCTGTTACTGGATCACGCCAAGCCATGGTTTGAAGTACCAAACCAGCATGTGCGCGATAAAGGCCCAGAACATGAAGAGAAAGAAGCTCCGCATGAAGAGCCCATGGAAGGCTTTGGCCTCACTCGCAGTCAGCCCAGACAGCGATTCAGACCGTTCCATTGAGTCACTGGCCATGAAAGTCTCCTCTATTTGGCCGATGGAATATGGCTGCATTGAAACCCTGCGGCCTTGGGCATAGTGCCAACCTGCGAGGCTGACCTATTCGGTGAAGCTGGTGGTGTCGTATACGGAGCATCATCGATCCATGAGACTCCACCAGAAACTGTTGTTGAGGGCGCTCGTCGTCTCGCGCACAACATTTGAGGGGACGCGCCGGTCGTCGACATAGCGCCGCGCCAGGGTGCGTCCGAAAATTCGGGACATCGCCGTGCCCACGAAAAAGACAGGGAAAAGAACCAGATTATAAAGCCAGTGGATGGTGCCCGTCATTCGGCGGCTTCGATCATAATGTGCAAGGCTCATTCTAGTCCCTCCCTATGCGGCCGCCTGGCCGGACAATAACTGGTTTGCGGCTGCGACATGCTCATCGGTCACC
>JBCAWP010000152.1:0-6553 GCA_038534535.1 Pseudomonadota bacterium | reverse complement strand
GGCAACGTGTAGGCCATGCACGACCTCGCCGTCTATCAGACAAATGGAGAGGGCGGCCCGCAAAGCTATGCGAATGCCGCCGCCTGGTATCGCAAGGCCGCTGAATTCGGGGTCGTCGATAGCCAGTTTAACCTCGCCGTGTTCTACCAGGATGGTCTTGGTATCTCGCCAGACCTCGCTGAGGCCCTGTTTTGGTTTGAAATTGCAGGCCGGTCAGGCGATGCCGACGCCCGCTCGACCGCGCAATTGCTCGCCGGACGCGTTGGGCCCGATGTTGCGCGCGACATTAGAGACCGCGCCGAAGGTTGGGCAGCACGGACTTCGGATCCGGAAGCCAATGGGTCTTTTGGCCCGCAGCCTTGGAATGGCGGCATCTCGCAGGATCAAGCGCTTGCGATCCAAATTCGTTTAAACGGGCTTGGATATGACGCCGGGATAGCGGACGGAATGTTCGGTCAGAAAACCGGCACGGCCTTGGCGGCATTTGCCGAGGACCAAGGTCTGGAAGTAACGCCCGGCGTCTCGGCCGATATTATCTCGGCACTTAACGCTGCCACGCCGTCTTAGCCCGTTCACGATTGGTTGACGTTGACGTTCGCGTAAAGTGGGCGCATAGTATGTGGTATGCATACGAAGCTAAGACAGCCCGCATCGCCGGTGTCAGCTGCAGAAGCCCGCACCTATACGATTTCCGAGCTAGCGCGTGAGTTCGGCATCACGGCTCGCGCCTTGAGATTTTATGAAGATAAAGATCTTCTACACCCGGCCCGCGATGGCATGATGCGGGTGTACTCCAATCGCGACCGAGCGCGGCTCAAACTGATTGTGAGAGGTAAACGCGTCGGTTTGCCACTCGCTGACATCCGAGAAATTCTCGATCTCTACAATATCGGCGACCAACGCCCTCAGCTTCGCAAGTCGCTTGAGAAATTCCGCAAGCAAGTCGCCGAGCTCGAGACCCAGAAGCGCGATATCGAAACAGCGCTGTCCGAACTGCGCGAAGGGATTGCCTGGGCCGAAGAGCGTCTGGCCGAGACGGCACCCGATGAAGAAACCACCGAAAGCGTGCGGGCCTATGATGCCGTGGCACGCGCTCAGATGAACCACCAAGACTAATCACAATGGGCGTAAGCCCGTGGGACCTAGGACATAAACGGGGAATTCCATGCCAAGATACGATGCGCCGGTTCGCGACATGCAGTTCGTACTGCACGACGTTCTGTCGATGAACAGCTATTCGAACCTCGAAGGGTTTGCTGATGCAACGCCCGATGTGGTGGACCAGATTCTCGAAGAGGGCGGCAAGTTCGCAAAAGAAGTGCTCTTTCCGCTCAACGCAGTCGGCGATCAGCAGGGCTGTCAACGCAATGGCGATGCGTCCGTGAAAACGCCGGACGGTTTCCCAGAAGCCTACAAACATATGGTCGATAATGGATGGCCCCTGATGGGCGCTGATCCGGAAATGGGCGGTCAGGGCCTGCCCTATGTCTTGAACATTGCCATCAACGAGATGATCTCGTCGGCGAATATGGCCTTTGGCATGTATCCAGGACTGACGCGCGGCGCTTATGAAGCACTGATGGCGAGTGCGTCCGACGAGCTGAAGCAGACTTACGGCCCGAAAATGGCCTCGGCTGAATGGGCTGGCACGATGAACCTGACAGAGCCCCATTGCGGGACGGATCTCGGCCTGATGAAAACGAAAGCTGTGCCGCAGCCGGACGGGTCCTACAAGATCACCGGCCAGAAGATCTGGATTTCTGGCGGCGAGCAGGATCTGACCGAGAACATCATTCACCTCGTGCTCGCAAAGATCGAAGGCGCTCCAGACAGTATCAAAGGCGTATCCCTCTTCGTGGTGCCGAAATTCTTCGTGAATGAAGACGGTTCTCTCGGTGATCGCAATGAGCTGTCCTGCGGCGGCCTGGAAGAAAAGATGGGCATCCATGGCAACGCGACGTGTGTCATGAATTATGACGGCGCCACGGGCTGGCTTGTCGGTGAGGAAAACAAGGGCATGCGCGCCATGTTCATCATGATGAACGAAGCGCGCCTCGGCGTCGGTATGCAAGGGCTGGCGCAGTCCGAAATCGCCTATCAGAATGCGACGGATTTTGCGCGCGACCGGCTCCAGGGCCGGTCGTTGACGGGGCCGAAGGCGCCAGAGAAGCCCGCCGATCCAATCATCGTTCATCCGGATGTTCGCCGAATGCTGATGGACTCACGCGCGTTTATTGAGGGCGCCCGTGCTTTCCTATATTGGACGGCGCTCTACGGCGACCTTCAGCACAAGTCTCCCGACGAGAAAATCCGTGAAAAAGCAGGCGACTATATGGCGTTGATGACGCCGGTTCTGAAGGCGTTCCTGACTGATCGCGGCCTGAAAAGCTGCAATGAATCGCTGCAGCTCCATGGCGGCTCAGGCTTCACGCGAGAGTGGGGGCTCGAACAAATCGTTCGCGATATCCGCATCGCCTTGATCTATGAAGGCACGAATGGGGTTCAGGCGCTCGACCTTGTGGGCCGGAAACTGTCGGCAAATGGCGGGCGCGCCATTTTCACCTTCTTCGCCGACATTGATGATTTCCTCGGCGAGACCGAAGGCGATGAGGTGCTGCAGCCCATGCTCGACGGCTTGGCCGCGGCAAAAGCGCAGCTCCAGGACGGCACAACCTGGCTTATGCAAAACGGCATGACCGACTTCAACAATGCCGGCGCTGCGTCGATGGACTTCCTGCACCTCTTCGGCCACACGGCGCTCGCCTTTATGTGGGCAAAAATGGCTAAAGTCGCGCAAGACAAGATCACAGCTGGCGACACGGATCCGTTCTACGCCCGTAAGCTGGTCACGGCGAAATATTTCTACGAACGTATGCTGCCGGAGGCCTCCGCACACCTGGCGAAAATGAAGACCGGCGCCGAAACCATGATGGCCCTCGACGCTGAAGCGTTCTGATTCGGCGGCGAGCCGACAAAGGAGAGTTGCGATGCAGAGTAGTCCCCTCGAGGTTCAACCGTCGCCATGGCGCCAAGACGATGAGATGACCATCTTTTCTGATGCCGTTGGTCAATTCTTCGAGCGTGAATGTGCCCCGCACGTCCAAGACTGGCGTAAGGCCGGAATGGTCCCGCGCGAGGTTTGGAAAACGGCCGGCGAGGCAGGGCTCCTATGTGCCTCTATTCCGGAAGAATATGGCGGGGCTGGCGGTGACTTTCGCCATGAGGCGATCATCATTGAACAGCAGCAGTGGAAGGGGATCGATGGGTTCGGGATCACGCTCCACAATGCCATCGTTGCCCCATACATACTTCATTACGGCTCCGACGAACAAAAGCAGCGTTGGCTTCCGAAGCTTGCCAGCGGGGAGATGGTCTGCGCCATAGCCATGACCGAACCTGGGACTGGCTCAGATCTTCAGAACATCAAAACCACGGCTTCCAAGGACGGCAATGGTTATGTGATTAATGGGTCTAAGACCTTCATCTCGAATGGCCAGACCGCCAATCTCATCCTGGTCTGTGCCAAGACTGACCCCACCCAAGGTGCCAAAGGTGTCTCGATCATGGTCGTTGAGACCGATGAGGTGGAAGGCGATGGCGGGTTTAAACGAGGCCGCAACCTTGAAAAGGTCGGCCAGCATGCCGCCGACACATCGGAACTCTTTTTCGATGACGTGAAAGTGCCCGCCTCGGCGCTGCTCGGGTCTGATGAGGGCCAAGGCTTCGTTCAGCTGATGCAACAACTGCCCCAGGAACGGCATATTATCGGCCTTCAAGGCATAGGCATGATCGAGCGGGCGCTGACCGAAACGATTGCCTATGTGAAGCAGCGCAAGGCATTCGGACAATCCATCATGGATTTCCAGAACACCCAGTTCAAACTCGCTGAATGCAAGACCGAGGCGACCGTGGCAAAGGTCTTCGCTGATCATTGTACGGAGCTGCTGCTTAAGGGTGAGCTCGATGCCTCGACCGCTTCGATGTCGAAATACTGGATTTCGGACCTGCAGTGCAAGATCATCGACGAGTGCCTGCAGCTCCATGGCGGCTATGGCTATATGGACGAGTATCCCATTGCCCAAATGTATGCCGACGCGCGCGTCCAGCGGATTTATGGCGGGGCTAATGAAGTGATGAAACTCCTCATTGCGAGGACGCTATAGACGTGTCTTTTTTTCGAGTTCTTCCCTGGCTTCTCGTCTTGTTCGGCGTTGCTATTGGCATGTCCGGGCTTGCAAGGCAGCTGCTCGGTGGCGGGAGTTTCGAGGGTTCACAGCTGAACTATCTTCTAGCGAGCGGCAATTTCCTGGTGGCCGCTCTCTTACCATCGAGCCAACCGTCCAGGTACAAAGATGCCTGATAGCCATCGCATCACTGAGGTCTTTCCTGAACCGAGTCCCAGCTCGACAACGCTCGGATTCGAATTGCTGGCGCTCGACCTTAAAGCCATGACGACGCGCGTGCGTTTTAGCGGCAAGCCCGAATTTCGGAATCCGGCGGGATTTATCCAGGGCGGCTATCTCTCGGCCATGCTGGATGATACGATCGGCATGCTGGCCACCATGAAATCGGGGGGCAAGAGAATGCCCTCTACCATTGATCTGCACACCACATTTTTGCGCCCCGTTCGCGTAGGCCTGATCGAAGTGGCGGCGCAGATCCGCAATATCGGCCGGCAAGTGATTTTCGCCGAAGCCGACCTTTTTGATTCCCGGGGAAAGGAAGCCGCGCGGGCCCGTGCCTCACTCGCGATCAATCCTATGAAAGCCCCAGCGACCCCTTAAGACTTCCAAAGGAGCCTCCCAGAGATGACCGAAGCATATATTTACGACGCCGTTCGTACCCCGCGCGGAAAGGGCAAGAAGTCCGGCGCGCTCCACGAAATCACGGCGCTGTCCCTCGCGACCCAGGCTTTGGAGGCCGTGCGCGACCGCAACGACCTCGACACCTCAAACGTTGATGATGTGGTGCTTGGCTGTGTCTCACCGGTGGGCGAGCAGGGTGCTGATATCGCCCGCGTCGCGGTTCTAAATGCTGACTATGCCGAAACGACCGCCGGCGTTCAGATCGATCGTTTCTGCGCAAGCGGTCTTGAAGCCTGCAACATGGCCGCCGCGAAAGTCATGACGGGCGAAGCAGACATGGCCATCGGCGGCGGCGTTGAGTCGATGTCGCGCGTACCAATGGGCGCGTCTGGCGGGGCTTGGTCATCTGATCCATCCATCGCCATGAAAACGTATTTTGCCCCGCAAGGCGTCGGCGCCGATACAATTGCCACGAAATATGGCTTCAGCCGCGACGACGTCGATGCGTATGCCGTGGAAAGTCAAACTCGTGCGGCCCGAGCTTGGGAAGAGGGCCGGTTCTCAAAGTCCATCATTCCAGTGAAAGACCAGATGGGCGGCACCCAACTTGACCATGACGAGCACATGCGTCCGGACGCCACCATGCAGTCGCTTGCCGCGCTGAACCCGAGCTTTGCGGGCATGGGCGCCATGGGCTTCGATGAAGTGATCAAGCAACGCTATCCGGAGCTTGAGAAGATTGATCACGTCCACCACGCAGGCAACTCGTCGGGCATCGTTGACGGCTCTGCTGCGGTCCTCTTCGGCTCTAAGGAGATGGGCGAGAAGCACGACCTAAAACCACGGGCGCGTATCCGGGCAATGGCGTCGATTGGCTCCGAACCAGGCATCATGCTGACCGGCCCGACCTACGTCACCCAGAAGGCGCTCAAAAAAGCCGGTATGGAAGTCGATGACATTGATATCTACGAGCTGAACGAGGCATTTGCGTCCGTCCCGATGCTGATGATGCAGCTTCTGAACATTCCGCATGAGAAGATGAACGTGAATGGCGGCGCGATCGCAATGGGACACCCACTTGGTGCCACAGGTGCGATGTTGCTCGGCACAATGGTGGACGAGCTTGAGCGGACCGGCAAGGAAACGGCGCTTGTGACGCTGTGCGTCGGTGCGGGCATGGGCACAGCCACGATCATCGAACGGGTCTAGTCAGAACAAGGCCACCATCTGCTCAACGGATGGTGGTCGCCACTTGGGCGAATAAGGAAAAGCGCGCGACATGGCCTATCGCGAACTCAATGCTGACAGTCTGACGCGAACGCTGAAAAAACTGCAGGCTCGCGTGACGGAGCGGTTTCCCGACCGGGGACTGACGAATGTCTGCGACGAGCTTTTGCAGATCAGCGAAGAACACGTCGAGCGTCTTGAGGAAGTGCGCCGGCCGCGGATTGGGCTACGCATTGCGATTGCAATCGTGCTGATCATCGGCGTTGTTGCGATCGGATTCGGTGTCGTCCAGAAGTTTCGCTTGCTCGCAGCGAACCCTGACGAACTCTACAGTTTTGAAGGGGTGGAGGCGCTGGTGAACATGGTCGTTCTGTTCGTCGCCGGCCTCTATCTTCTGTTAAATGCGGAAAGTCGCCTGAAGCGGAATAAGGCGTTGGAAAACCTGCATCAACTTCGGTCTATCGCCCATGTCATCGACATGCATCAATTGACGAAAGACCCAACGGCGATCTTGCGATCCG